>NZ_VBVZ01000453.1 GCF_005863185.1 Pseudomonas edaphica | reverse complement strand
TCGCAGGCAAGCCAGCTCCCACACTTGAAATGCGTACCCCTGTGGGAGCTGGCTTGACTGCGATAGCGCCCGCTCAAACAGCGAGATTTTCCAAGGCGCACACATCCTCATCCAACTCATCGATTTGCTTGATCTGCTCAATCATCGCCTCTGCCAACGGCGACAACCGATACCCCGCCCGACTGACAATCCCGTAGCGCGTATAGCGCTCCTCCAAGTCCTCCGCCAGCCCATCAATCTTCAAACACACCAACTCACCCCGCGCCATGTGCAGCACATCGCTGTTGGCGCTGACGATGCCGATCGCATCCGAGCGCAGCACCACGCCCATCAGGCTGTAGCCGTTTTCGCATTCCACATTGGGCAGGTAATCCGGCCGGCCGCTGAGGTCGACGATGACCTTGCGCAGGTTCGGCGGGCGAATCGTCACCGCCAGCGGGTAGCTCATCAGCTCGCCGGCGCTGACGCTTTCGCGCTTGGCCAGCGGGTGCCCGGCGCGACAGCAGAAGTACCAGCGCCGCGCACGCAGGCGGTGGGTGTGGTAGTCCGGGTTGGCTTCGAAGTGGCGGGTGTCGGCGACGAAAAATTCGAAATCTTCGCTGAGCAGGCGCTTGCTCAAACTTTGCCAGTCATCCACCTGGAACTGCACGCGGGCCTTGGGGTAGCGCCCGATAAAACTGCCGATGGCACGCGGGATCAACCCGGCAGCGGGTGCCGGGCCGCAGCCGAAGCGCAGTTCACCGGCTTCCAGGCCATTGAACTGGCTGATCTCGTTGGCCAGTTGTTGCGCGCCGCTGACCAGGCGCCGTGCATGTTCGAGCAGCACCTGGCCTTGTTTGGTCGGCGCCAGGTCCTTGCGGCCACGGTCCACCAACTGGCAACCGGCACTGTGTTCCAGCGCCTGGATGCTGCGACTGAACGCCGACTGCGACAGGTTCACGGCCAACGCCGCCGCGACAAAACTGCGTTGTTCGGCAAGGGCAATGAAGTGGCGAAGTTGGCGCAAGTCGATATGCATTTTTCACATCAAAAATATCCGGGAAATGCATTGGCTATGCATTAGGTCGACTCCTTATAAAGGCTATCTCTTATGCAGTAAATGTTCGTAAAAACATAAATAAATAACCTATTGGAATATTGGATGAACAATATTTCCAGGTTTCGGAGCCGCTTATGAGTCTGTTGAAGTCCTTGCCCCTGGCCATGTTGGTGGCCGGCAGCACCAGTTGGTCGCCGACCCAGGCCGCCGAAACACCTGCGCCTGCCGGCAAGGGCGAAAACGCCAGCGGCCAGCTTGAGACCGTCACTGTGACCGCACGGCGGCGTACCGAAAGCGCGCAGGAAGTGCCGACGCCCATGAGCGTCATCGGCGGCCAGGCGCTGGAGAGCCAGCGGGTCTACCGCATTCAGGATTTGCAGCAACTGGTGCCCAGCGTCAACGTCGCTTATATGCATGCGCGTCAGTCCAGCGTGTCGATTCGCGGGTTGGGCAACAACCCGGCCAGCGACGGTCTGGAAGGCAGCGTGGGGCTGTATATCGACAACGTTTATCTTGGGCGGCCGGGCATGGCGGTGTTCGACTTGATGGACATCGAGCAGCTCGAAGTCTTGCGCGGCCCGCAAGGCACCTTGTTCGGCAAGAACACCACGGCGGGCGTGATCAATATCAGCACGCGCGCGCCGAGTTTTACCCCGGAGCGCAGCATCGAAACCTCGTTGGGCGAGGACGGTTATTTCCAGACCAAGGGCACGATTTCCGGCCCGCTCACCGACGAGTTGGCGGGGCGTTTTTCGGCCTATCGCACACGCAGCGATGGCGACATCAAGAACGAATACGACGGCCATGATCTTAACGGCGGCTCACGCCAGGGCTTTCGCGGGCAGTTGCTGTACAAGCCCAGCGACACCTTCAACCTGCGCTGGATCGGCGACTACAACGAAGAAGATTCCAGCGCCGGCACCCGCGTGCTGTACAGCACGGGGCCGACCATCAATGGCACCAACCTCTATCAATCCCGGGCCGCAGCGGCGGGCGCGACCCTGGTGGATGGCACCCATCGCAAGGTCAACCTGGACAACGACCAGCATGTCACCGTGTTCCAGGGCGGCACTTCATTGGAAGCCAACTGGACGTTGCCGAGTGACTTCACCCTGACCTCGGTCAGCTCCTATCGCTGGTGGAATTTCACCCCGCGCAATGACGACGGCCTCAACGTGCCGGCGTCGTATAACGCTGGCGTGTCGGTAGAGGATAAGCAGTGGTCCCAGGAATTCCGCCTGGCCTCGCCCACCGGCGGTTTCTTCGACTATGTGCTGGGCGCCTATTACTTCGGCAACTCGCTGGATAACAAATCCTTCGCCTATTACGGGCCCAAGGCGGATATCTGGAATGGCACGCCGACCGGCGCCTTGAATGATGTGAGCAGCGTCGGCAACGGGCATATTCGCACCGACAGCTTTGCCCTGTTCGCCCAAGGCACCTGGCACCTCACGGAACGCCTGGATTTCACCGCCGGTGTGCGCGGCACCTACGAAGAAAAAAGCGCCTGGGTCAGCCGCAATGCACCCGTGGGTGGCGCTGCGGTCACCGGCGCCGCTGCCACGGCGCGGCGCGGGCGCACCGGCGCGTATGACTCCGGCGATCTCAACCAGTACAGCGCTACGCCGTCGGGGCTGCTCAACCTGAGTTATCACTTCAACGATAATTTGTTGGGCTATGCGACGTTGTCCCATGGCGAGAAGTCCGGCGGGGTGAATTTGGTGGTGGGTTCTGCGCCGACGGCCGGGGCCGATTCACTGCTGGTGGGCACCGAGCGCGCCAATAACGCCGAGTTGGGGTTTAAAAGCACGCTGTGGGACCGCCGCCTGCAACTTAATGCCAACCTGTTCTGGACCCAGGTCAACGGCTACCAGACCAACGCCTACGACCAGGAAAACCGCGTGCAATACCTGACCAACGCAGGTTCGGTGCGCTCACGCGGCGTGGAAGTGGAAAGCACGCTGGTGCCGATCCGGGGCCTGACGTTGAATATCAATGGCTCGTTCAACGATGTGAGTTACCTGTCTTACAAAGATGCGCCGTGCCCACCGGAAGTCAGCTTGCGTCCGGGTGCACCGGCCTCCTGCGACTTGAGCGGCCACCAAGTGGTGGGCGCGTCCAAGTGGATCGCCAACGCCAACGGCGAATACAAGTGGAACCTGGATAACGGCTTCGAACCTTACGTGACCGCCAGCTATGCATTCCGCTCCAAAGCGGTGGGCACGGTGGAGGATTCCGACTATGGGCAGATTCCGGCCTACGCGGTGGTCAACCTCTCTACCGGCCTGCGCGGCAACTACCAGCAAGGGCAGTGGGATGTGTCGTTGTGGCTGAAAAACGCCTTCGACAAAACCTACTACACCACCCTGTGGACGGGCGGCAATGGCGGCTACGAAGGCTTGCTGGGCACGCCGCGCACCCTAGGCGTGACGGGCCGCTACGACTTCTGAGTCGGTGCGGTAGGTGGCCGGGCTGAACACCCGCGTCACCACCAGCATCGCCAGCACCGTGACCGTCAGCACCACCCAGGCGCTGACGAAGTTGCCGGTGAGTTCACGCAGCCAGCCGGTCAGCCAGGGCGAAACCGCGTTGATCAAAAAGCCCACGCCCTGCACGAAGGCCGCCAGTTGCCCGGCCTGACGTGGATCGCGGTGGTGGTCGAGGGTCAGCAGCAGGCTCAGGGCGAAACACGCGCCCAGGCCAAAACCGCACAAGGCTACCCAAAGGTGCGGGTACTCCAGCGGTGCGAGGATCAGGCCGAGGTAGCCGACAGTCTGTGCCAGCAGGCTGATGCCGAGCAGCGGGCGACGGTCGATACCGCGCTGAGCCAGCACCGGCATCAACAGTGCAGCGATCACCTGGAAGATGGTCATGAACGCCAGCAACGAACCGCTCGGCAACACGCCCCAGCCCAGTTGCTGATAGTAGGCCGGCAGCCACGCCACCATGCTCATGTAGCCGCAATTCACCAGCCCGAAATACAGCGCCAGCAGCCAGGCCCGACGATTGCGCAGCCCCTTGAATGCCGGCGCGATTTGCAGGTTTCTCGCCGCGCCCAACGGCAGCCAGGCCCACAGCAGCAACGCCCCCAACGCAGGTAACAGCCAAACGCCAAGCCCCGCCTGCCATTGCTGAAAATGCGTAGCCACCACGGGGCTGAGCAACGCCGCCAGGCCACCGCCCGCCATCAACGAGGCTGAATACACACCCATCGCCACCGGCACGCGGTGATGAAATTCGCGCTTGATCATCGCCGGCACCAACGCCTGGATCAGCGCCACACCGGCACCGCCCAGCAACGCGGTAACCAGCAGCGCCGACGCCTGGCCCATCAACCAGCGCGCCAGGCACGCCAGCAGAATCATCATCAAGCCAAGGGCAATGCCGCGCCGCTCGCCCAGACGCGCTTCCACGCGCACGCCGACCAGCGCCACCAGGCCCATGCACACCACCGGCAGGCTGGTGAGCAGGGCGCTGCTTTGGAAGCTCAGGCCGGTGGCCTGGCGGATCTCGCCGAGCAAGGGGCTGATGGAGCTGAGGATGGGGCGCAGGTTCAGGCCCAGTACGACCAAAAGGCCCCAGCCGGCCAATTTTCCTGCGAATGAATGGTTGAGCGTCATGCACGGCCTATCGTCTGCGCAAAAGAGGCGTGAAGTATGGCGAGCCGCCAGAGTATTCTGAAATTAAATATAACCATGCCAACCAGTGGCAAACGCAATGGTGAAAAACATGTTCGATCCCGTGTTGCTGCGCAGTTTTATCGCCGTGGTGGATTGCGGCAATTTCACTCGCGCTGCCGAGCGCTTGCACCTGACCCAATCCACCGTGAGCCAGCAGATTCGTCGCCTGGAAGACGCCGTGGCATGCCAGTTGCTCGACCGCGATCAACGCCACGTGGTGGCCACCGCCGAGGGCGAGCGTTTGCTGGCCTACGCGCGGCGCATCCTCGCGTTGCATGAGGAGGCCGCCGATGTGTTGATCAACCAGCAAAGCGACGGCGTGTTGCGCCTCGGCGTGCCGGAGGACTTTGCCGCCGAGCGCCTGATGCCGTTGCTGTCGGCCTT
>NZ_VBVZ01000452.1 GCF_005863185.1 Pseudomonas edaphica | reverse complement strand
GGATGTGAAGGTGATCTTCTCGGAGATGGATTTCCCGTCTACCTACGTCGAGACCATCCAGCGTGAATCCGGGGTCAAGCTATACCCGCTGTCGCATATTTCCTACGGCGAATACACGCCCGAGAAATACGAAGTGGAAATGACCGGCAACCTCAACACCGTGGTACGGGCGATTCAGGAGTCAGGGGCATGACGGCAGCGCAGCAATTGAAAGTCGCCAGCATTGGCCCGACCCTTGAGTTCGACACGATCTCCCTGACCTTGGGCCGCACAGTGATTCTCGACGCGGTGAGTTTTGAGGTCGAACCAGGCAGCATCCACGCCCTGGTCGGCCCGAACGGCGGCGGCAAAAGCTCGCTGATCAAGACCTTGCTGGGGCAGACCCCGCACCAGGGCCAATTGCGCCTGCACTGGCCGAACACGCCAGGCACGGTCGGCTATGTGCCCCAGGCGCTGGAGTTTGATCGGGGCTTGCCGATGACCGTCGACGATTTCATGGCCGCCATGTGCCAGCGACGCCCGGCATTTCTCGGCCTGTCCCGGCATTACGCCGCTGCGATTGGCGAAGCACTGGAACGGGTCGGCATGCAGGACAAACGCAAGCGCCGCATGGGCGCGTTGTCCGGCGGTGAGCGTCAGCGCGTGCTGTTGGCCCAAGGCCTGATTCCGACGCCGCAGTTGCTGGTACTGGATGAACCGATGTCGGCACTCGATGAAGCCGGTATCCAGGTGTTCGAACGGCTGCTCAATGACTGGCGCCTGGCCGGGATCACCGTGCTGTGGATCGAGCATGACCTGGAAGCCGTGGGCCGCCTGGCCGATCGCGTCACCGGCCTGAACCGTCGCGTGCTGTTCGACGCCACGCCGAAAGAAGCGCTGACCCCGGACCGCCTGCTGACCCTGTTTTCCACCCATCCTCGGAGCGCGGCGTAATGAGTTATGAAGCCTTTCGTTTGATGGTCCAGGGCTGGGCTTCATCCGGGTACCTGCCGGAAGCACTGGCCTATGGGTTTGTGGTGAACGCCTTGCTCGCCGGCTTGCTGATCGGCCCGGTGCTGGGCGGCCTGGGTACACTGGTAGTGGTCAAGCGCTTTGCGTTCTTCTCTGAAGCCGTCGGGCACGCCGCGTTGACCGGCGTGGCCGTGGGCATTCTGCTCGGCGAGCCCTATACCGGGCCTTACGGCAGCCTGTTCGGCTACTGCCTGTTGTTCGGCATCCTGCTCAATTACCTGCGCAACCGCACCGGCTTGGCGCCAGACACCCTGATCGGCGTGTTCCTCTCGGTGTCCCTGGCGCTGGGTGCGAGCCTGCTGTTGATTCTGGCGGGCAAGATCAATGTGCACATTCTGGAAAACGTACTGTTTGGCTCGGTGCTGACGGTTAACGGCAATGACCTGCTGGTGTTGGCGGTCGTCGGCTCACTGGTGATGGCCCTGGCGTTACCGCTGTACAACCGCATCATGCTGGCCAGCTTCAACCCGCAATTGGCCGCTGTGCGTGGCGTGGCCGTCAAAACCCTGGATTACCTGTTCGTGATCCTGGTGACCTTGATCACCGTGGCGGCGGTCAAGGTGATCGGCGCCATTTTGGTCGGCGCCCTGCTGGTGATTCCGGCGGCGGCAGCGCGCCTGTTGAGCCAGTCGCTCAAGGGTTTTTTCTGGGTCTCGGTGGTGATCGCCACGCTCAGCACGCTGTGCGGCATTCTGCTGCCGATCATCTTCGACCTGCCCATCCCGTCCGGTGCCGCGATCATTCTGGTGGCCGGTATCGCCTTCGCCGTTGCCGCCATCGCGCGCGGCATCGTGCCCAGCCTCAAAGGGAATCTTGGATAATGCGCTCTGTTTTTCATCCGCTGGCCCTGGCCATTGCCTGTTTATTCACTGCGCCGTTGATGGCCGCTGAAGCTGCAAAACCTGCGGTTCACGCCGCCAAACCGGTGAAAGTGCTGGCCTCGCTGCCCATCACCTACGGCCTGGCCGAGGTGCTGCTCAAAGGCACCGATGTACAGCTTGAGCGCGCAGCACCGGCCAACCTGCCCGGTTCGCGGCAGGTGTCCTACTTCACCGGCCGGGGTGCCCCGGCCTTGGGCAGTTTGGCCCAGGACGCCGACGCGGCTATCGGCCTGCGCTCGCTGTGGGCGGATGACCCGCTCTACCCGGTGGCGCGGCGCAGCAATATTCGTATCGTCGAAGTGGACGCCGCGCGACCGGTGGACGGCGGCTTGCCGGGTATTGCTGTGCAACCGGGCGGTGCCGATGGCCTGAACAGCCAGCCGTGGCAGTCGAGCAACAATATGGGGCGCATGGCCGATGTGATGGCGGCCGACCTGAGCCGCCTGGCGCCCGCGGCCAAACCCAGGATCGACGCCAACCTCGCGGCGCTCAAACAGCGCCTGCTCAAGCTCAGCGCCGACAGCGAAGCAAGACTGGCCAAGGCGGACAACCTGAGTGTGGTCAGCTTGAGTGATCACTTTGCTTATCTGGTCAGCAGCTTGAACCTGGAAGTGCTCAGCACCGATGCCCGGCCGGATGCGCAGTGGACGCCTGAGGCCTTGCACACCCTCAGTGCCGACTTGAAAAGCAACGACGTGGCCGTGGTGCTGCATCACCGCCAACCGAGTGAGGCGGTTAGAACAGCCGTAACGGCAGGCGGTGCGCAACTGCTGGTATTAAATGTCGACGGAGCTGACCCGGTGGCGGAGTTGGAAGGCAATGTGGATCAGGTGATCAAGGCGCTGACGCCCTGAATGTGGGAGCTGGCTTGCCTGCGATGCGGGCAACTCGGTATCACTGTCAGATCGCGGTGATGCTATCGCAGGCAAGCCAGCTCCCACATTCAGTGTGTGGTGCATCCGTTGAATGTCCGGCGGTCAAACCACATCCACACCCACGTGAATCGCATCATGGCGCCAGAATTCCAGGTCGCAGTCGATCAAGCGCTCATGCTGGTCATAGTTGACCCGGGCGATCCGCAAGCCGGGGCTGCCCACCGACACACGTAATGCGCCAGCAGCCTCCACCGGCAGTGAAGTCGGCACAATCTCGAAACGCACGCGGCCGTAATGCAGGTCGTACTTGCGTGCATACAACTCGGTCATCGACTGGTTAAGGTCGCACGCCAGAATCCCCGGAAAATATTGCGGGTTCAGGTAATGCTCCACATACAGCACCAACCGCCCATCGATCCGCCGGCCCCGGCAGATCTGGATCACACTCGACAACGCCGGCAACTGCAACCATGCACACACCGCTGCCGATGCCGGCTGCAGCCGCGCCGAAATCACTTCGGTCGAGGCTACGCGCCCTTGCTCACTGACCATCGCGTGAAAATGGCTGCGTTGCATCAGGTTATAAGCCAGGCGCGGCGGCGAGACGAACCAGCCACGCCGCTCCTCGCGATAGATCTGGCCCTGGGCCTCCAGTTGTAACAAGGCTTCCCGCACCGTAATACGCGTGGTACCAAACAACTCGCTGAGCTTGCGCTCGGCGGGCAGTTTGCTCGCGGGTGGCAACAGCCCGTGGCCGATCTGCTCTTGCAGTGCCAGGCCGATGGATGTCACCGCCTTGATTGCCTCATCACGCATCAACGTTACCTATCTGGACTAGACCAGCACCGTTCAGGTGCACAAACCGCGCTGTATTCGGGCGTCTGCCGTTACCTGCCAGCCTAGGCATTACAGATGACCGACAGATGACAGCCCGTGCCGCCGCCCCACTCCACACCCTGCAATACATCGGCCAAGTCCAGGGCCTGCGGGCGCTTGGGCATGGTCTACGCTGAGTCTGAAGTCAGCGACATAAACGATTTAAAAACGACATCGACATGAAACTGTCATCCACCGAGCCTAAATTGGCTCAGGTATTGCTGACCTAGACCAACACCACCGCAAACGTCGATAAAAACGCAGCGTTGAAAACGCCCAAAGGAGCTTCGGATGAAACAGCTTTTCCTGGCATCACTGTTAGGCTCGACCATTGCCATGTGCACCGCCGCCATGGCTGCTGATACCGATCTAAAAACTCTGGAAGCCGCCGCGAAAGCGGAAGGCGCCGTCAACAGCGTCGGCATGCCCGATGACTGGGCTAACTGGAAAGGCACCTGGGACGACCTGGCCAAAACCTACGGCCTCAAGCACATCGATACCGACATGAGCTCGGCCCAGGAAATCGCCAAGTTCGCCGCCGAAAAAGACAACGCCAGCGCCGATATCGGTGACGTCGGCGCTGCCTTCGGCCCGATTGCGGTGAAACAGGGCGTGGCACAGCCGTACAAACCGACCACTTGGGCACAAGTGCCGGATTGGGCCAAAGATAAAGACGGCAACTGGGCCCTGGCCTACACCGGCACCATCGCCTTTATCGTCAACAAAAAACTGCTGCACGGCTCTGAAGCGCCAAAAAGCTGGGCTGATCTTAAAACCGGCAAATACAAAGTCTCTATTGGTGATGTGAGCACCGCCGCCCAAGCCGCCAATGGCGTGCTGGCTGCCGCCCTGGCCAACGGTGGCGACGAGAAGAACATCCAGCCTGCACTGCTGATGTTCGCCGAGATCGCCAAGCAAGGCCGCCTGTCACTGGCCAACCCGACCATCGCCACCATGGAAAAAGGCGAAGTCGAAGTGGGCGTGGTCTGGGACTTCAACGGCCTGAGCTACAAAGCCAAAATGGCCAACCCGGATGACTACGTGGTGCTGATCCCGTCGGACGGCTCGGTAATTTCCGGCTACACCACCATCATCAACAAATACGCCAAGCACCCGAACGCCGCCAAGCTGACCCGCGAATACATCTTCAGCGACGCCGGCCAGACCAACCTGGCACGTGGCAACGCACGTCCAATCCGCGCCGAGCACCTGACCCTGCCAGCCGATGTACAGGCCAAGCTGCTGCCGAACGAGCAGTACAAGAAGGTCACGCCGATCAAAGATGCCGACGCTTGGGAGAAGACCTCCAAGGCACTGCCGCAGAAGTGGCAGGAAGAAGTCATCATCAATATGCAGTAAGGCTCCCGGGTCTTATTTAGACCCAGAGCTGTGAAAGCGGTCAGTGTGAGAGCTGGCTTGTGTGGGAGCTGGCTTGCCTGCGATGCAGACGACTCGGTTTGTGATGTGAACCGAGG
>NZ_VBVZ01000451.1 GCF_005863185.1 Pseudomonas edaphica | reverse complement strand
CTGCGATGCAGACACCTCGGTACATCAGGTTCACAGAGTTGATGCCATCGCAGGCAAGCCAGCTCCCACCTTTGATCGAGTGTGGCTCTGCTGTTGCTGTTGCTCTTACATCCTTTTCGCTGACGAAGTCAGCGGTCTTTTGATCTGCGCTTTTGATCTTGATCTGAAATCGCCCCCCAAATCACTGGCGGATTGCGGGCATGCCGAGCCATAGCGAGGCACCGAGTGTTGGGGCGAGGACCTTTTGGTTACTTTTGACTGGGCCGGCATTCCGGTCCTTGCAAAAGTGACCCGCTGTAAGAGCGCAACCAATAGCCGCCGTTACCTGAATAACGGATATACACCCCTACAATCTCTCAGCAAAAATTGCCCTCGAACCAATCCCAAATGAAGCTTTCATGACAAAAGTTCGGTAGCCCCCACCCACTCCCGTCTTGCCTATGTAACGCGCTGCAGGCGATCAAAAGTCGCCTCCAAAGCCGTCAGCAGGACGCCAGGAGTGGGGCAATGGGAACTATGGAACGTTATTCGAAAGTCGGCATGCAGGAGCTCGATCAGCGCCTGTCGAAGATCGTCGAAGCCGCGCGCAAGAAGCCGGTTTCGGTATACCGCTACGGCGCGCCGTGGGTGTGGATCGTCTCCCAGGACGATTGGCAAGGCGCCTTGAAGGAAGTCTCCAGCTACATCCCGGCGGGCCACTCGCTGGTGTTGTTGCGCCCGCAGATCGACGACGTGCTCGAACAGTACCGCGACTGGCTCCAGCCCGAGCCGGGCATGTTGATCGCGCCGCACACCGTGGTGCACATCCTGTTGCTGCAGCTGCTGTATTCGGTGCCCAGCGAACAGCAACTGCACGAGCAGCTCAATTACAACCTGCTGTTTCGCTGGTTTGTCGGCCTCGACCTGACCCAGAAGGTGTGGAGCCTGCACGCCCTGCAGCGTGACATCGCCAGCCTGCTGAACAACCCGCAGGCGGTGCAATTGATCCAGAAAATCATCGGTGAAGTGTTTTGTGGCGCCTTGCTGCACATGCCGGAGTTCTCACTGAACTTCGCCTTGTTGCACACCTGGCTGGCCCGGCACAGCCATCTTTCGACCACCAGCAATTGAGCAGGCCGAACGCCGTGCAATCGGTGAAGGCGCGCAACTTTTTTAGACAACCAGGGGGCAGTGTGGAGCATCTGTTCAAGTCAACGCTGGCGCTGTGCCTGACGCTGGGGGCCTTGGCCCAACCCGCGCTGGCCGAGGAGGAGGGCGCAGCGCGGCGGGTCGACGTCAACGAATATTTCGTGCGCGGCAATACCGTGCTGGATGCGGCGGCCATCGATGAAGCGGTGTACCCGTTCCTGGGCCCGCAAAAGACCCTCGGTGATATCGAAGGCGCTCGCGATGCGCTGCAAAAGATCTACCAGGCACGTGGCTATCAGTCGGTGTTTGTGGAGCTGCCGGAGCAGAAGGTCGATGACGGCATCGTCTACCTGCAAGTCAGCGAAACCAAGGTCGGCCGCGTGCGCGTGGTCGGCGCCAAACACTATTCGCCGGTGGAAATCCGCGAAGACGTGCCGGCGCTCAAGGAGGGCGCGGTGCCGGATTTTGCCAGTGTGCAAACCCAGCTCGCCGGGCTTAACCGGGGCGTCGGGCGCCAGGTCACGCCGCTGGTACGCGAAGGCGCGCGGCCAGGCACCATGGACGTGGACCTGCAAGTGGAAGACCAGAACCCCTGGCACGCCAGCATCGGCCTGAACAACGACTACAGCGCCGACACCGAGAAGCTGCGCACGGTGGCGACCCTGGGCTACGACAATCTCTGGCAACTGGGCCACAGCATCTCGCTGACCTACTTCACCGCGCCCCAGGACAGCAGCAATGCCAAGGTCTGGTCGGGTTCCTACAGCGCGCCGCTGGATGAGCGCTGGACCTTGCAGTTCTCCGGCTACCAGTCCGACAGCAACATCGCCACCATCGGCGGCAGCAACGTCTTGGGCAAAGGCCATTCCTACGGTGTGTCGGCGATCTACAACCTGCCGGCCAGTGATAACTGGGCCAATTCGTTCTCCTTCGGCGTGGACTTCAAGGACTTCGACGAGCAGCTCAAATTGGGCAGCAATGCCGACAAGGTGCCGCTCAAATATGCGCCATTCACCTTCGGCTATAACGGCTATCGCTACAGCGAGCAATCGGCCCTCAGCCTGGGCCTGAACCTGGTGGTCGGCACCCGTGCGTTCTTCGGCTACGGCAGCGATGCCCAGGAATTCGAATACAAGCGCTACAAGGCCAGCCCGAGTTTTGCGGTGCTTAAAGGCGACACGACGTACACCTACACCTTCGCCAGTGATTGGCAATCGGCAACCAAGGGCGGTTTCCAACTGGCCTCCGGGCCGCTGGTGTCCAACGAGCAGTATTCCGCCGGTGGCGCCACTTCGGTGCGCGGCTACCTGGCGGCAGAGCGCACGGGGGACGAGGGCCTCCTGTTCTCCCAGGAAATGCGCACGCCCTCATTGGCCAAGTTTCTTGGCAGCTACGTGCAGGAATGGCGCTTCTACGCGTTCGCCGAAGGCGCGCGCCTGCGCCTGCAAAAGCCGTTGGCCGAGCAAGAAGACGAATACAGCCTGGCCAGTGTCGGCCTCGGCACCCGCGCCAGTTTGAGCAAATGGTTATCCGGCAGCCTGGACTGGGGCTACCCGCTGCTCGATGGACCGAACACCCAGAAACAGGACTCGCGACTGCACTTCAGTGTGCAGGCGACTTTCTGACCTTTTCTCCCGGAGACTTCACCATGCAACGCCTATTTCTGAGCCTGTTGATCTGCCTGGGCTTCGCGCTTCCGGCCACCGCCCATGCCTGGTGGCAGGACGATTGGCACTACCGCAAACAGATTACCGTGGACACTACCGCCCAAGGCGCGGGCATCAATCAAGCCCTGGGCCGCACTGCGCTGCTGGTGCGCCTGCACACCGGTAATTTCACCTTTGATGGGGTGAAGGACGATGGCAGCGATTTGCGCTTTGTCAGCGCCGATGACAAGACCGTGTTCAATCACCAGGTCGAAAGCTTCGACCCGCTGATGGGCATGGCGCTGATCTGGGTCGACGTGCCCAAGGTCGAAGGCGGCCAGCGCCAGGAAATCTGGATGTACTACGGCAATCAAAAAGCCCCGGCCATCGCCAACGGCCAACTCACCTTCGATCCGAACTACACCGGCGTCTACCATTTTGACGGGGCCAACGGCACCCCGGCCCGGGACACCACGGCCTACAGCAACACCGCGCTGAACGCCACCGGCGCCAGCATCGATGGCGTGATCGGCCGCGCCCTGCAGTTTGGCGGCCAGCCGCTGATGCTGCCGGCCAGCCCATCCCTGCAACACGCCGCCGGCAGTGCATTGACCTTCAGTGCCTGGCTGCGCCTGGACCAGGCCAGTGGCGAGCAAATCGTCCTGGCCCGTCGCGATGGCCCCCACAGCCTGTTGCTGGGCTTGAACCAAGGCACGCCGTTTGTGGAAATCGACGGCCAGCGCGCGGTCTCCACCCAACCGTTGAACCCGGGCCAGTGGCAACACCTGGCGTTCACCGCCGAGGGCGAAAAAGTCGCGCTGTACGTCAATGGCCGTGAAACCGCGAACCTGGCCGTGGCCCTGCCGGCCTTCACTACACAGACGGCGATCGGTGCCGATGTGCCGGAGGCGGGCAGTACGCACCTGCCGTTTGCTGGCGCCATGGATGAGTTGCGCCTGTCGAAAGTGTCGCGCCCGGCCGCGTTGCTGCTGGCCGATGCGAGCGCCCAGGGCGCCGAATCCAAGCTGGTGGCGTATGGCGTGGATGAAGAACAGTCGGGCTTCGGTTTCGGCAGCCTGGGCTTTTTGCTCAAGGCCGTGCCGATTGACGCCTGGGTGATCATCCTGGTGCTGGTGGCGATGATGGTTCAGTCGTGGTTCATCATGCTGCGCAAGAACCGTCAGGTCGGCCGCGTGAGCAGTGCCAACGAGATCTTCCGTGAGCACTTTGCGCAGATCGGCACCCGCCTGGAAATGTATGCCGATGACGCCCAACTGGCCGAGCGCCTGGGCCACTCTTCGCTCTGGCGCCTGTACCTGGTGGCGGTCAAGGAGATCCGCACCCGCCGTGCCCAGGGCGCAGATACCTCATCGGTTTCGGCGGCCACCATCGAAGCAATCCGCTGCTCCATGGACGGCGTGCGTACTCGCGAAAACCAGGCCCTGAGCTCCAAATTGTCGACCCTTTCCAATGCCATCGCCGGCGGCCCTTACATCGGTCTGCTGGGTACGGTGCTGGGGATCATGGTGGTGTTCCTCGGCACGGCCATGGCCGGTGACGTGAACATCAATGCCATCGCCCCCGGCATGGCGGCCGCCTTGCTGGCCACGGCCATGGGCCTGTTCGTGGCGATCCCGGCGCTGTTTGGCTACAACCGCCTGATCACGCGCAACAAGGAAGTCAGCGCCGATATGCGCGTATTTGTCGATGAGTTCATCACCCGCCTGGCGGAAATGCACGGCGAGAGCCAGTTCAGTGAAGCCGCCCACTCGCGCGGCCACCACGCCTCCGTTCCGGCCTGAGGAGAATCAGCATGGCTTCCGTAAATGCCGCCCACGACGATGACGATGACGCCGCCGTCGACACTATTAACATCACGCCCCTGGTGGACGTGCTGATGGTGGTGCTGGTGATGTTTATCCTCACCGCCACCGCCCAGGTGTCGGGTATCCAGATCCACTTGCCCAAGGCGAGTGCTTCGGTGTCGCTGTCCGAGGCCAAGACCAAGGCCATCTCCGTCAACGACGGCGGCCAGGTGTTTCTCGACGCCTACCCGGTGACGCTGGGCGAGCTGGAGGAGCGCCTGCGCATCGAGAAGGCGCAGAACCCGGACTTCCCGGTGATTGTGCGCGGCGACGCTATGGTGCAGTACCAGAAGGTGATCGAGGTGCTCGACTTGTTGCGCCGGCTGGAGCTGTCCCAGGTCGGGCTGGTCACCGGCAAGCCGAGCCAGGGTTGAACCATGACCGCACAGATGCCGATCCCGCCCATGCCCGTGAAGAACAAGCTGCTGCGCCCGCTGAAGTGGGGCGCTGGCCTGCTGCTGGCCGCCCTGGCGGCCTGGTTC
>NZ_VBVZ01000450.1 GCF_005863185.1 Pseudomonas edaphica | reverse complement strand
CGGGCAAGCCACACGCCTGCGCCTGACCTGGATGCTGCTGGGCTGTATTCCCGCCGCTTTTATTGCGCTGTCACGGGTTTACCTGGGCGCGCATTGGCCCACGGACATACTGGCCGGCACGCTGCTGGCGATGACGGTGTGCGCCTTCAGCCTGGCCGTCATCCAGTATCGAAGCCCGCTGCCGGCCATGCCGCAGAAAACCTGGTGGCTGCTGCTCCCGGTGCTGGTGGCGGTGCTGAGCTTTATCGCCCTCACCGGCACACCCCACGCCCTGTTGCGCTACGCCTACTGAGTGAACAATTCGCCCTGCAACTCGTCGAGCAGCATCTGGATCGCATCCAGGCGTTGCTGCGGGTCATCGAGTTGCAGCAGGTCGATCTTGTCGGCCTCGGTGAACGGTAGCAGATACGCCAGCTGATTGCCCAAGGCTTGCTGACCCTCGGCATGCGCGTCCATGTCCAGCGAAGCCACCATCGGGTGCTCGGCCAGGGCCTGGAGCAACGCCAGCAGGTCGGCGTCCTCTTCTTCCAAAGGCTGGTCGGGCAGCTCTTCGAGCCATTGCACCTCGGCCACCAGCAACTGATCCTTCTGCACGCCGGCGTCGCGCACGCGGAAGCGGCGGCCACCTTCGACGCGAATCCCCAGCAGGCCGTTGTCCTGCTGTTTAAAATCGCGGATCAGCGCTTCACAACCGATCAGCGCGTAGCCGTCCGGGGCCATGCCGACTTCCTTGCCGTCGAGGATGCACACCACACCAAAGCTTTCGCCCTTTTTCATGCAGCGGCTGATCATGTCCAGGTAGCGCGCCTCGAACAGTTGCAAGTCGAGGGTGCAGCCAGGGAACAGCACGGTATTGAGCGGGAACAGCGCCAGACTCATAAAGGTTTCCTTAAACCTGGTTTAAACGATCACCGACACGGCCAACGGCAGGAAAACCGCCGTGCCCACGCCCATCAGACTCATGGCCAACGCCGCGAAGGCGCCGCACTCTTCACTTTCCTGCAAGGCCACCGAGGTGCCGACGGCGTGGGCGGTCATGCCCAGCGCCATGCCACGCGCCTCGGGGCTGTGCACACCGAGGCGCGACAGGTACGCCGGGCCGATCATCGCGCCGATCACCCCGGTGATCAGCACAAACACCGCCGCCAGCGCAGCCACGCCACCGATCTGCTCAGCCACCAGCATGGCAATCGGCGAGGTCACCGACTTGGGCGCCATGGTCATCAGCATCATGTGTTCGGCGCCGAACCACCAGCCCAGCAGCACACACAAGCCGGTGGCCACCACCCCGCCTATCACCAGCGTAGTAAAAATCGGCCAGAACAATTGACGAATCCGTCGCAGGTTCAAGAACAGCGGCACCGCCAAAGCCACCGTCGCCGGACCGAGCAGGATGCCCATGATCTCGGTGCTCTTGCGGTACTCGACGTAGGTCAGGCCGCAACTGAGCAGCACGCCGATCACCAGCAGCATGGACACCAGCACCGGCTGCAGGAAGACCCAGCGGGTTTTCTCGAATGCCGCCAGCACCAGTTGATAGGCGCCGAGGGTGATGCCGATGCCGAACAACGGATGATGAATAACCGCAGCCCACGCGCCCTGCCAGTCGCCGATCATTGATCGCGCTCCTTGCGCTTGACCATGCGCTGCATCAGCACGCCGACAAAACCCATGGCGATCACCAGCGACAAAACGAGCGCGCCGATGATGGCCCAGAAATCGGCGGCAATGTCCTTGGCGTAGACCATCACGCCCACCGCCGGCGGCACCAGCAGCAACGGCAAGTAACGTAACAGGCTGCTGGCGGCCAGGCTCAGGGGCTCGCCGACTTCACCGCGCCAGATCAAAAAAACCAGCATCAGCAGCAAGCCAATAATCGGCCCCGGCAGCACCGGCAACAGCAAATGGTTGATCGCGGTGCCGATCAATTGAAACAGCACCAGCCAGGTCAGGCCCCGTAACAGCATCGCTCTCTCCCCCCTCTAAAGCTGGGACGCATTATAAGCACGCCCGCCATATGCTTCGGCATTCGCCAAAAGCATGGTGGGTTGACCGAGTGGGTTGCCCATGATGATCTACATTGGTTCTCTGTAACTCATAAAAAACAGAATCGATGAACCAAGGAGAGTCGCAATGCCCTATGTACCTGTAGCGCAGCTCAAAGATTATGTCGGCAAGGAACTGGGACGTTCCGAATGGCTCACCATCGACCAGGCGCGTATCAACCTGTTCGCAGAAGCCACCGGCGATCATCAGTTCATCCACGTCGACCCGATCAAGGCCGCCAAGACCCCGTTTGGCAGCACCATCGCCCACGGTTTCCTGTCGCTGTCGTTGATGCCCAAGCTGATGGAAGACATCCTGATCATGCCCGAAGGCCTGAAGATGGCGGTCAACTATGGGCTGGACAGCGTGCGTTTTATCCAGCCGGTAAAGGTTAATTCCAAAGTCCGCCTGAACGTCACCCTCACCGACGTGACCGAGAAAAAACCTGGCCAATGGCTATTTAAGGCCACCGCCACCCTGGAAATCGAAGGCCAGGAAAAACCTGCTTACATCGCCGAGTCGCTGTCACTCTGCTTCGTGTAAGGCCGGGCCTGTGGCGAGGCAACAAACCTTGCCACAGTGTATGTAAATTTATGTATGAAACTCGCAGCTGCGGCATACTCGGCGCTCAATTATCCGGATCCCGCTATGCGCCCACTCGCTCCCCTTGCCCTTGCCCTGTTGCTCACCGCTTGCGGAGACGGCGAATCGCTGTTGCCGCCCGATGCGCGCCTGCCCGACGGCGGCCGTTACCGGGGTGATGTGGTCAACGGTTTGCTGCAAGGCCAGGGCCGCGTGGACTACCCCAATGGCAGTTGGTACGCCGGCCAGTTCGACAAAGGCCAGTGGCACGGCCAGGGCGAATGGCATGGCAGCAACGGCGAGGTCTATAAAGGCCAGTTCCAGCAAGGCCTGTTCGATGGCCAAGGCAGCCTGACCACGGCGGGCAGCAGCTACGTCGGCGGTTTCAAGAACGGGCGACGCAACGGCGAAGGCACCCTCAAAGAGGGGCAGATGACCTATCGCGGCGAATTCAAAAACGATCAATATTCCGGCCTTGGCCGCCTGGAATTGGCCGACGGCAGCCAGTACCAGGGCCAGTTCGTGCACGGCAAACCCAATGGTGAAGGCCAGCGCAACGACGACAGTGGCAACCAGTTCAGTGGTCGTTTTGTCGATGGTCAGCTTGAAGGCAATGGCACCTTCAACAGTGCCGACGGCGATATCTATGTCGGCCAGTTCAAACAGAACCAGCTCAACGGCAAGGGCCGTTATGAAAACGCCGACGGCGACGTGTGGATCGGCCAGTTCAAGGAAGGCGCGCTCAGCGGCAAAGGCGAGTTGATCGGTGTGGACGGCAGCCACTACGTGGGCCAGTTCAGCGAATGGCGCTTCAGCGGCGAAGGCCGTCTGAACCTCACCGACGGCAGTTTCTATGTCGGTGGTTTCGACAGCGACAGCTACCAGGGCAAAGGCACCCTGGTACTCACCGACGGCACCGTGCAGGCCGGCACTTGGGTCAACGGCATGCGCGTGCGCGATGCCGACGGCAAGTTGCTGCCCGACCCACTGGAGGTCGGCATACTGGCCCAGGGCCGCTTGCTCGATGCCGCCCTTGCCGCCGTGCCACCCTCCACGCCTGCCGTCGAGCTGTACACCCTGGTATTGGCCGGCGATGGCAAACAAAGCGTGTTCCTGCGCGAAGCCGATTACGTCAGCAACATGCTCGCCACGCGCTTCGGTGCGCGCGGGCAGATTCGTCTGGTCAACCACCGCGACCACATCGCCGACCGCCCGCTGGCCACCCGCGAAAGCCTGCGCCGCGCTGTGCAAACCCTGGCCGAACGCACCGGGCCGCAAGACCTGGTGTTTATCTACATGACCAGCCACGGCACCCACGAACATGAACTGGTACTCGACCAGCCGCGCATGGAGCTGGCCGACCTGCCCGCCGACGAGCTGGCCGCCGTGCTTGCGCCGCTCAAGGACCGCGACAAGATCATCGTGATTTCCGCCTGCTACTCCGGTGGGTTTATCCCGGCCCTGAAGGACGAGCACACGCTGATCATGACCGCCTCGCGCGCGGATCGCGTGTCCTTCGGTTGCTCCGAGGAAGCGGACTTCACCTACTTCGGCGACGCCTTGTTCGCCCAGGCCTTCAACCAGACCGACGATTTGCAACAAGCCTTCAAACTGGCGCAGCTGCACGTGGCCGAGCGTGAACAGGCGGACAACTTCGAAGCCTCTGAACCGCAGATCTGGGCGCCCAAAGGCGTGATCGCCCACTGGCAATTGTTACGTAAACAGCAGGCACGAAAGGCGCTCGAAAGCGTCTCAATGAATAGCAAGGAAGCCAAAGGCAACTAAGCTGTAACGTGTAACAAGGGGGAAACACCATGTACCTGACACCTCAGCATATCCTGCTCGCCGGCGCCTCCGGCCTGACCGGCGAACACCTGCTCGACCGCCTGCTCAACGAACCCACGGTGACCCGCGTACTGGCACCTAGCCGCAAGCCGTTGGCCGAGCACCCACACCTGGAAAACCCGGTGGGTGACCCGGCGGTGTTCCTGCCGCAACTGAGCGGCCAGGTTGATATCGCCTTCTGCTGCCTGGGCACCACGATTAAAAAAGCCGGTTCAGAAGAAGCCTTCCGTGCGGTCGACCTGGACATGGTGGTGGCCTTCGCCAAGCGCGCACGGGAGATGGGCGCTCGGCACCTGATCGTGATCAGCGCGATTGGCGCCGACCCGAAGTCCTCGATTTTCTACAACCGCGTCAAAGGCGAAATGGAGCAAGCGCTCAAGGCTCAGGACTGGCCGCAACTGACCATCGTGCGGCCTTCGTTGCTGCTGGGGGAACGCTTGGAATCGCGCCTGGCCGAGAAAATCGCCGGGCCGTTATCGCGGTTGATTCCGGGCAAATACCACGGTATCGAAGTCTGCGAACTGGCCCGCGCCATGTGGCGCCTGGCGCTGGAAGAGCAGGATGGCGTGCGGGTGGTGGAGTCGGATGAGTTGCGCAAGCTCGGCAAATGATCTAGCAGCGCCTGTGCGGGCCCCATCGCAGGCAAGCCAGCTC
>NZ_VBVZ01000044.1 GCF_005863185.1 Pseudomonas edaphica | reverse complement strand
GGTGATGCCATCGCAGGCAAGCCAGCTCCCACACAAGCCCGCACCCACATTTAGATCAGCGTTACCCCTGGCGTCAGTGTCGCTGGCAATACCAAACTCGGGGTTTCCAGCGACGCCACCGGGTACGCGCAATAATCCGCCGCGTAATACGCACTGGCGCGATGGTTGCCCGAAGCACCCACACCACCGAACGGTGCGGTACTGGCAGCGCCGGTCAGCTGTTTGTTCCAGTTGACGATACCGGCGCGGCTTTCCAGCCAGAACTGCTGGTAGCGCGCTTCGGAGTCCGACAACAGACCCGCAGCCAAGCCATATTGAGTGTTGTTTGCCTCGGCAATCGCCCCGGCAAAATCAGCGTAGCGGATCACTTGCAGCAATGGGCCGAACAGCTCTTCATCCTCACGCTCGGTCACGCCGGTTACATCAATGATGCCTGGGGTCAGCAAGGCGGCCTGAGCCTGCGGCTGAGTCATTTCCAACAGCGCCACCGCGCCATTGGCCAGCATCCACTCCTGGGCATCCATCAAGGCTTTGGCCGCGCCGAGGGAAATCACCGACCCCATGAACGGTGCCGGCTGCTGGTCGAATGCACCGACTTCAATCGTCGCACTGACCGCCACCAGACGCGCCAGCAAGGCATCGCCCCAGGCGCCTTCGGGCACCAGCAAACGCCGGGCGCACGTGCAGCGCTGGCCAGCCGAAATGAATGCCGACTGAATAATGGTGTAGACCGCCGCATCCACATCGGCCACTTCATCGACCACCAATGGGTTGTTGCCACCCATTTCCAGGGCCAGGATCTTGTCCGGGCGCCCGGAGAACTGCTGGTGCAGATGGTTGCCGGTGCGGCTGGAGCCAGTGAAGAACAACCCGTCAATGCCAGGGTTGGCCGCCAGGGCGATACCGGTTTCCCGCGCACCTTGCAGCAGGTTCAACACGCCCGCCGGCAAACCGGCTTCAACCCAGCATTGCACGGTCAGCTCGGCGACTTTGGGGGTCAGTTCGCTCGGTTTGAACAACACCGTGTTACCCGCCAGCAATGCCGGGACGATATGCCCGTTCGGCAAATGGCCCGGGAAGTTGTACGGGCCGAACACCGCCACCACACCGTGGGGCTTGTGGCGCAATACGGCCGTGGCGTCGCCCAACGGGCCGCTCTTTTCGCCGGTACGTTCGCGGTAGCTTTGCACCGAGATGGCAATCTTGTTGGCCATGCTGGTGACTTCGGTGGCCGATTCCCACAGCGGCTTGCCGGTTTCCTCGCCGATGCAACGGGCGATTTCATCGGCGCGCGTTTTCAGCGCGGCGGCAAAGGTTTCCAGCACGCTGATGCGTTCTTCCAGCGGGCGGCGGGCCCAGCCTGGAAATGCCTGACGCGCCGCCTGCACGGCCGACTCGACCTGCTCGGCAGTGGCGCCATTACCAGTCCACAGCACCTGCTGGGTCACCGGGTTGCGCGACTCAAACAGCTCACCCTGGCCGGCCAGCCAGCTACCTGCGATATACAGCGAATTCATTATTTCGACTCCCGAGCAGCAGACAGCGCAACAGCGCGCACTTGATCACCCACCACCAGTTGCAGGCGTTTGGCGGTTTGCGGATCGACCACCAACGTGCCTGCCGCCAGCCGGGCCGGAGCGGCAGTAATGCGGCACTCCTCGCGCTTGCGGTTATGGATCAGGAACGGCGTAGCGTCGTCCCCCGGCGTGCCGATGGCCAACACCAGCGACTGGCTGTCGCGCACCGCACGGATTTTGCTGGTTTCACATTCCACCGCCGGGCCGGCGTCGAAGATATCGACATAACCCTGGTAGCTGAAGCCCTCACTCTTGAGCATGCTCAATGCAGGCTCGGTGTCCGGGTGGACCTTGCCGATCACATTACGCGCGTCTTCAGACAAGAAGCAGCTGTACAGCGGAAACTTCGGCATCAGCTCGGCGATAAACGCCTTGTTGCCCACGCCGGTGAGGTAATCGGCCTGGCTGAACTCCATCTTGAAGAAGTGCCGGCCCAGGCTTTCCCAGAACGGTGAGCGCCCGGCGTCGTTGGACACGCCACGCATCTCGGCAATGATCTTGTTGCCGAACAGCTGCGGGAACTCGGCGATAAACAGCAGGCGCGCCTTGGCCAGCATGCGGCCGTTGAGGCCGGTGCGGTAATCCGCGTGCAGGAACAACGAGCACAACTCGGAATTGCCGGTAAGGTCGTTAGCCAGGAACAGCGTCGGAATCTCGCGGTAAATGCTCAGCTCCTGGGAAGCGCTGACCGTGAGGCCGACCCGGAAGTTGTACCAAGGCTCACGCAGGCCGACGGCACCGGCAATGGCAGAAATGCCCACCACACGGCCTTCGTCGTTTTCCAGCACGAACAGGTAGTCGGCATCACCCCGCCCGGCTTCACCGCGAAAGGTTTTTTCCGCCCAGCCAACTCGATGGGTCAGGCGCTCCTCGTTGGCCGGCAAGGTGGTGAGGCCGGTGCCGGTGCTGCGCGCCAGATCAATCAGGGCCGGTAAATCGCTGCTGCGTACGGGACGAACGATCATGCTATCTCCTCAGACGGGCCGCTTTGCAGCCACCCGCGAAACTCTCTTTTTAAACCGCTACCAGACGCACACTTGCGCCTTCGCCAACGCCCAGGGCTTCAGCCGCTTCCAGGTCCAGGGTCACTGGCTTGCCGGGCGCGTAGTCCAGTTCCAGCATCACCGCGCGGTAATCCTGCAACTGCGCGTTGCTCACCAGGTACTGGCGGCCGACACCTTTGACCATCTCGCCGATTTTTACCGGCACCACGCGGCTCTGGGCGATCGAGCGAATGCCCGAAACCCGTGCGTGCAACGTTGGGCCGCCGTCGAAGATGTCGATGTAGTGGTCGGTCTCAAAACCTTCGCGCATGAGGATGTCGAAGGTGATTTGCGCACGCGGGTGCACCTGGCCCATGGCTTCCTGGGCTTCATCCGGCAACAGCGGCACGTAGATCGGGTAATGCGGCATCAGCTCGGCGAGGAAGGTGCGGCTTTTAAGCCCGCACAGGCGCTCGGCGGCGGCATAGTTGAGGTCGAAGAAGTTGCGACCGATGGCGTCCCAGAACGGCGAATCACCGTTCTCGTCGCTGTAGCCGACAATCTCGGTCACCACCGAGTCGGCAAAGCGCTCGGGGTGGCTGGCGACGAACAGCAAGCGGCCACGGGAATTGAGTTCCGACCACGGCGAACCAACCAGCGCAGGCTGCACGTAGAAACTGGTGAGCAGGCTGTTGCCGGTGAGGTCGTGGCACTGGGAAAGCACGTGGATCTTGTTGTGGATCTTCAGCTCGCGGGAAGCGTGCACGAAGGTCTCGTTACGAAAGCTGTAAAACGGTTCGGAGTAACCGGCCGACGCGACGATGGCCGAGCAGCCGGCGAGCTTGCCGGTCTCAGTGTCTTCGAGCACGAAGAAATAGCTTTCTTCACCGTTGAAACTCACCTCGGCCGCGAAAGACGCTTCGCTGGCAGCGATTTTATCGCTCAGGCGTTCCACATCGTCCGGCAAGGAGGTGACACCAATCGGGCTGTCCGCAGCCAGACGCTGTACCTCGCCCAGATCAGCCATTTGCGCGGGGCGCATCACCAGCATGGTGTCACTCCTTAACTCGAAAAACTCATAGGGGGAAAAATGCCGGACAGGAGGCCTGCTCACTCCATTTTGATGGTGTAAGCAAATCCATGTGGGAGCCGGGCTTGCCCGCGATGGCGGTGTGTCAGTCAACACAGAGGTTGCCTGTGCCACCGCCTTCGCAGGCAAGCCAGCTCCCACATTTGATCCGGTCCGGCCTTTAGAATTTTTGTTCGACGCCCGGATCACCAGGCGCCAAGCGGTCCATCAAGCTTGCGTCAACGTCTTCACAGCACGCTCGAAGCGGTCCAGGCCTTCGTTGATATCCGCCTCTTCCACCACCAGGCTTGGGGCGAAACGCACCACGTCCGGGCCGGCTTGCAGGATCATCAGGTTTTCTTTTTCGGCCGCGTTGAACACGTCCTTGGCACCGCCTTTGAACGCGTCGCTCAGCACGCAACCAATCAGCAGGCCCATGCCGCGCACTTCGGTGAAGATCCCGTATTGCTTGCCGATCTGCGTAAGACGCGCCTTGAACAGGTCGTGCTTGGCGTTCACACCGGCCAGTACTTCTGGGGTGTTGATCACGTCGATCACCGCCTCGGCGACCGCACAGGCCAGCGGGTTGCCGCCGTAAGTAGTGCCGTGGGTGCCGACCACCAGGTGCTTGGCCAGGTCTTCACGGGTCAGCATGGCTGCGATCGGGAAACCACCGCCCAGGCTCTTGGCGCTGGTGAGGATGTCCGGCGTCACGCCGTAATGCTGGTAGGCGAACAGGTGGCCGCTGCGGCCCATGCCGGTTTGCACTTCGTCGAACACCAGCAGCGCGTTATTGGCGTCGCACAGTTCGCGGGCGCCTTGCAGGTAAGCCAGTTCGGCTGGCAATACGCCGCCTTCGCCCTGGATCGGCTCCAGCACCACGGCGCAAGTTTTATCCGACACGGCCGCTTTGAGCGCGTCCAGGTCGTTATAAGGCACGTGGGTAATGCCGGTGATTTTAGGCCCGAACCCATCGGAGTACTTGGACTGGCCACCGACGTTGACGGTGAACAGAGTACGGCCGTGGAAGCTGTTCAACGCGGCGATGATCTCGTACTTCTCGGTGCCGAAACGGTCGAACGCAACGCGACGGGCCAGCTTGAATGCGGCCTCGTTGGCCTCGGCGCCGGAGTTGCAGAAGAACACGCGTTCGGCAAAGGTGGCGTCGATCAGCTTATGGGCCAGGCGCAGGGCCGGCTCATTGGTGAACACGTTGGAAACGTGCCACAGCTTGTTGGCCTGTTCGGTCAGTGCACCGACCAGCGCCGGGTGGGCATGGCCCAATACGTTAACCGCGATGCCGCCGGCAAAGTCGATCAGCTCGCGACCGGCCTGGTCCCAAACGCGCGAACCTGCGCCACGCACGGGAATGAAGGCGGCAGGTGCGTAGTTGGGCACCATCACCTGGTCGAAATCGGCACGTTGCACCGGGGCTTGCTCAACGGACATCGGAGTCTCCTGAAGAGGAACGCCTGCCTGGAACTGGCGGGCGATGCAGGGATTGTAAGGACAGTTTTCAGCGCGGCCTTGCCGCCAAGCGACAACTTCTTATAGCGCAAACCCGCGTTTTTGGCGGGTTTACGCCAATGCGACAAATAGCGTCGCAATGGCGCAGTTTAAACGTTGCATCGTTTGAGAGGCAGGGGCATCGCCTGCTGATTTCGAAGGTTGTATTAACTATCTGCCCCCTGTACGCCAATCAGACTTGCTGTGATGACGGTGACTCAACCCACTGAAGGATCAGCCACGTGCCTCCCCTGACTCAAACCACGCTCACCCAACACCTGACACTCACCGCCAGCAGGGTGCCCGCCGGGGCTCACACCCGCCTGCCGCAATGGCTGGGCAACGCCTCAAGCGCGCGGCGCGAGACTTTGAAAAACACCCCGCTTGAGTTTGCCGATTGGCAGGCCGACACCCGCCGCCAGCAACAAGCCCCCCTCCAGCAAGCCATGGCCGAGAGCTGGGCCACGCAAAACCAGCTCGACACCGCCCTGGCAGCGCTGCAAGCGCCCCAAGCGTTCGCGGCACCCTTGCTGCAACAGGGTCTTACTTCCCGATTTGGCATTGAGCTGGATGTCACCGCCACTTACCTGCGCCTCTACGCCCCCGTGACGGTTCCGCTGTTCCCTGTGGACTTGGGAGGCGTCAAGGCCTGGACCGTGTCGCTGGTGGACGCAGCGCTGCACAATTTCGACGCCGCCGAAGGCGAAAAAGCCGCTTACACCACCGACTCCACCTTCATCACCCAACCCTCAGCCGCTGGGCAATTCGACACCCTGCCCGCTGTGACCGAAAAAATCAGCATCGCGCAATTCGTCGGACTGTGCCGCGAGCTGGACATCGGCGCGCAGTACCAACGCTACCTCAAAGGCTTTTTCGGCTTCCAGAACGCCACGCTGCAGGCATCGCTGCGCAGCAAGGTGATCGCCAATCTCAAAGCCGAGGCGCAAACCTGCGTGCACATGGCGCGCCTGAAAAAAGACGCGAGCGAATCGACGCTGCGCACACTCCAGGCGCAGCTCGACGGCCTCAGAGGCTTGACACTCCAGGGCAAGGTACTGCTCAACCACGACCTGAGCCTGATGGGCGCACCGCTGACCGGCATAGTGCTGTTCGCCGCCGACCTGGAGCAGCACCGAAGCGCAGTCCCCATAGTGGCGTACATTCCCGGCGACCCACTGGCGCCCCTCAAGTATTACCCCGACGGCACAGCATTCATGCGCGACCTGGCCGACAAGCTGCGCGACGCCGACTACCAGGCGTTTTTCAGCCGCTTCGTCAACCAAGAATACCGCGGCTACTTCTTTGCAGACCTCAACAGCCGGCTATCCAAAGTCGTCTGGCACTCGCCGCAGCCCGGCGACTCACGCCCCGCCTGGCGCGACGAACCGGTGGTCAACCCGAACCTGCAGTTCTATGCAACGAAAATCACCGGTGATCTTTACGAACACCTGTACGAGACCAAGCTCGACAAGCTGCTCAATGACGCTCGGGTAACCGCCATCTCCACCGCAGACGCCGACAGCAAGGCACGCTGGCAACGCTGGGACATTGTGCAGAAGGTTGCTAACGCCATTCTCGAAGTCGCCGCCTTCATCGTGACCCCTTTCCTTCCACCACTGGGCGCGCTGATGCTGGGCTACACCGCTTACCAACTGCTCGACGACGTATTCGAGGGCATCATCGATTGGGCTGAGGGCCTCAAGCGTGAAGCCTTCGGGCACCTGATGTCGATCCTCGAGCAAATGGTGCAACTGGGTATGTTCGCAGTCGGCGCACCGATTGCCGAAGGTTTGCTGCGACAGGCACTGCCCAACGAACTGTGGCGTTTTTTTGAGCGGCTCACCCCGGTCACAACTGACGGCAAGACCCGCCTGTGGAAGCCCGACCTGGCGCCCTACACCCATGACATTCAACTACCGCCCGAGTCACGCCCCAATCACGAAGGGCTATATGCCCATGCGGATAAACAGATCCTGACACTCAATGGACAACACTTCTCCATCAAGAAGAAATTGGGTAACACTTTCCTTGCCCACCCTACCCGCGCGCACGCTTACCGCCCGCAAATCATCAGCAACGGCAAGGGCGCCTGGCTGACAGCAACAGATCGCCCGCTGACCTGGGACCGCAGCACCTTGCTGCGTCGACTCGGCCCACCGGCTGACACACTCAGTGAGACGCGCCTGGAATGGGCGCATCGCATCAGCGGCGCCGACGATGCCGCCCTGCGCAAGCTGCATATGGACCGCCAACCACCGCCTCCACTATTGGCCGACACCCTCAAGCGCGTCGCCATTGATCAGCAACTGCAAGACTTTATCGACCAGATGAACAGTGACGACCCTGCGCAGTATCAAAAAGCCGACCCGCAAACCCAGCTTTGGCTGTTGAGTCAGACCGGCCTGTGGCCCGAGTCCAAGACCTTGCGCTTTCTCAACGCGAAAGGTGAGACCGTCTGGGAGCATAAAGGCCAGGAAAACTCGGCGGTGGCGCAGATACATGAAGCCCAGATGAAAAATGGTGATTTTCTCAAAACGCTGCTGGAAACCCTGGACGAATCAGAACGCAAAATCCTGCTTGAGGAAGAATTCGGCACCCCCGCCACCCAACTGCACGTGCGCGCGGCCAAACTGCGTAAACAGCTGGCACGCCAAGCCCAGGCCAAGCGCGCTTCATTGTTTGACTCCCGCTACCGAGGGCTGGAAACCACCGATGACCCGCGCCTGCAAAAAATCATCGACAGTGCGCCCGGCCTGCCCACCAGTGCGGCGCACGAGGTGCTGTTCGGCGCCAGCGGCCAAGACCTGCTGGCCATGGATCAAGGTAGTCTGCCACCCCATCTGGTGGAGCGCGCACGCTGGGCTGCGCATCAGGTCAGGATCAGTCGAGCGTATGAAGGGTTGTACATGGATGCCCTGGAAAGCAACGACACAGAACAACTCGCGTTGCATTCCCTGGAAAAGCTGCCGGGGTGGTCGCCGCAGGTACGCCTGGAAGTGCGCGACTTCAGCCGCACCGGTACGGTACGGGACACCATCGGCCCGCTGCAGGCACCGATCCAACGCACCTTGGTGCGCGCCATTGATGGCGGTTACGTTCCCGAAGACGGCAAGGGCACCCTGTTCGGCGAAACCGACCTCTATACCGCCGTGCTCCAGGCACTGCCCGACGCGCAACGCGACGCGCTGGGTATCCACATTGGCCAAGGCCCACTGCTGAAACAGACCTTGCGCCAGTACGCGCTGGCCCGTGAGCCGCTGGGGGAGCTGCTGGCAACTGCGCCAGTGCGCAAGCCCTTTTACGACCCCAAGCTGATGCGCTTGCCCGGCGGCATGGAGGGTTACGACGCCAGTGCCCCTGGCAACACAAATAACCTTGAGGCGCTGTTAGTACACGAACTGTATCCCCGCCTCGCCCCAGCAGAAGTGGACCATGTACTGAACGCCATGCGAAGCCACCCTGGCTCGCCCTTACAGACGCTTCATTATTTGAAGGCTGAATTTTCACGACTGGAAACCGACCTGGCGACCTGGCGCTCCAACCTCTCTCAAACCTTCCTCAACACCGAAGTACCGCTTTTCTCCTCAACCGTTGCCGAAGAGAAACTTACTCGCTGGATCTGGACCCACCAATTGCTCCGTGCCTGGCGGCACGAGACCCCGGAGGACAGCGAGTTTTCTCTTGGCCGCCTATTGCACCTCGACGCCCCCTTGCAAAGCGAACTGCCCACCATCAGTGCCAACTTCGACCACATCTGCAACCTGAGATTGAAGGGTTATCCCACCACCCAAGGCGTACCCGCCTTTTTGGCCCACTTCCCCAACCTGCGCACGCTGGATATCAGCGACATAGCACTCAACACACTGCCTCCCGAAGTCATGGCGCGCACCCAGCTCAATCGGCTGACGCTGAGCAATTGCAACCTTAACCTGACCACACAAAGCCGTGCACAGCTTGCCACTTTGAGCCAATTGAGAAGCCTGGACCTTTCCCGCAACTACCAGCTGTCACTTTCTCCCAACCTTGGGCAAATGCCTGAGCTGCAGACGCTGAACCTTAGCCAGACGCATATTTCGCTATTCCCCGAACACCTGATCAATCGCCCTCAGCTCACGAGCGCCGACCTCAGCGGCAACTACCTGAGCAGGCTACCCGACGCGCTGTTCAGCCTGCCCGCCGAACGGGCTAGAGCGTTTGATTTGTCGGGCAACCCCCTTTCACGCGCCACCCTGGAAAAGATCAAACGTTACTGCCAGAGAACCGGCGAACACTTCGGCGCAGACGCCAACCCATTCGAGCGTCGCTTGGTTCATGAGCTTTACCCCACCTTCACTGACGACGAGGCGAATAATTTTATCTTCAGGTTGCCCGGTGAGCTGAATGACTCAATGCCCGCACTCCTGCGCTTGAAAACCGACTACGAGCGACTGCAAACAGACTTGCAGGAGTGGGCATTGGATATACCTGAACGGTACCCGTTCATAGACACGCCCATGGACGAAGGCGTACGAGCGCAACAGCAACTGCTTCGCCACCAGCTCAAGGCCTTGCTGGAAGAAAGCTGGCGACGGGAGACCGGTCTGGATTCAAGCCAGGAGCCGCCGACCACCGATCATGAAATGGCGCTGAAACTGCCTTTACTCGGCGATTTACCGGTGCTGAATATGGACTTTAAACATGTGTCGAAACTGGAGTTGAGCGCAGAGCAAGCCACCTCAATTCCCGAAGGCTTTCTTGTGCGTTTTCCCAACCTGGAAACCCTGCATATTCATCGTTATGCCCTGCCGGACATTCCCGCCGATGTGTTCAAGCTGACCAAGCTCAAGACACTGATCCTGTCCCATAGCCGTATGCGGTTGACCGCAACCAGCGCCGACGCCTTGAGCGACCTGCAAAACCTTGAGTACCTGGACCTCAGTGGTAACCCCCTGGGAATCACGCCCGACGTCAGCAAAATGTCCGGGTTATCCACCCTGATCATCGAAAATGCCGGCCTGACCGAGGTACCCAACGGGACGTTCAACCTGCCATCCCTCGATCAACTGGACCTGAGAAACAACCGGATAACCGAACTTCCCACTGACCTGCTTGAGGTGGCGCCGGACAGGGCCGATGGTTTCGTTCTTGGCGGCAACACGCTCTCGCCTGAAACGATCACCCTGCTGGTGCCGTATTACAACCGCACCGGAGTGGACTTCGGTATCCCGCAAGTCAGGCAACACGCGCAACTAAGCCCAACGTCGTCAACCGACGTATCAGAAGAAGAAACCGAACAATAAAAGCCACTCAACCGCGTTCGGACGGCACCGACGACAATTCAAACGGGCTGCTGCTACGCCGCTGGTTACGGTCTTCACGCGGGGTGGCGCCAAAGAAGTTGCGGTAAGCGCTGGAGAAGTGCGGCCCCGAGGAGAAGCCGCACGACAGGCCGATCTGGATGATCGACTTGCTGGTTTGCATGAGCATCTGGCGGGCCTTGTTCAGGCGCAGTTCCAGGTAATACTGGCTGGGAACGCGGTTGAGGTATTGCTTGAAGATCCGCTCGAGTTGTCGTCGTGACACGCACACATGCTGGGCGATTTCGTCGGTGGTCAGCGGCTCTTCGATATTGGCTTCCATCAGCAGCACGGCCTGGGTCAGCTTCGGATGGCTGGAACCCAGGCGGTTTTGCAGTGGGATGCGCTGGCGCTCGCCGCCTTCGCGAATGCGCTCCACCACCAGTTCTTCGGAGACCGCACCGGCCAGTTCGGCGCCGTGATCACGGGCCAGCACCGCCAGCAACAGGTCGAGTACCGACATGCCGCCGCAGGCGGTCAGGCGGTCGCGGTCCCAGTCGAACAGATGGCTGGTGGCGATCACCTTGGGGAAGCGCTCGGCGAAGTCGTCCTGCCAGCGCCAGTGCACGGCGGCGCGGTAGCCGTCGAGCAGACCCAACTGAGCCAAGGGATACACACCGGCCGACAACCCGCCGATCACGCACCCGGCGCGCACCAACTGCTTGAGTGCAGTACTGAGTTGGGACGCAATGACGGTAGGTGGTTCGTCCGCCAGCAGGAACAGCTTCTGAAAGCCTTCAAGCTTGCCGGCCCACGGTTCGCCCGGTAATTGCCAGGCACCTTCGGTGCGCGGCTCGGCCTGCAAGAACGACAGTTCGTACACCACGTCCGGATGCACCCGTTGAGCAACGCGCAAAGCCTCCTCAGCCAGCGCAAGCGTGAGTGCTTTTGTGCTGGGCCAAATCAGGAAACCAATTTTATGGGCGGTCATTTAGGGGCTATCCGAAGCGAGTAACAGTAATGAAGACAAGGGCCAATGCTAGCCGGTAAACGAACACAAATCTCAAAACATATGGAGATCCAATGTGGGAGCTGGCTTGCCTGCGATGGCGGTGGGTCAGTTGCCACACTGGTTACTGATATATCGCTATCGCAGGCAAGCCAGCTCCCACAGGGACGGAAGTCAACGTCCGAGCTGCGAAATATGCACTATTTAAGTGCACAAAAGCAGTCTTGATTATTTCAAGCTACCGGAAAGAAACTGCTGCAACCGCTCGGATTGCGGGTTCACCAGTACTTCACGCGGGTTGCCACGTTCTTCGACGATGCCTTTGTGCAAAAACACCAACTGGTTCGAGACTTCACGGGCAAAGCCCATTTCGTGGGTCACCACCACCATGGTGCGGCCTTCCTGGGCCAGGTCCTGCATCACCTTGAGCACTTCGCCGACCAGCTCCGGGTCGAGGGCCGAGGTCGGTTCGTCGAACAGCATCACCTCCGGCTCCATTGCCAGGGCGCGGGCGATGGCCACGCGCTGCTGCTCGCCGCCGGACATGTGGCCGGGGAACGCATCCTTACGATGGCCCACACCAACTTTGGCCAGGTAGTGCTCGGCCTTTTCACGCGCGTCTTTTTTCGACATGCCCAGCACGTGCACCGGCGCTTCCATCACGTTTTCAAGCGCAGTCATGTGCGACCACAGGTTGAAATGCTGGAACACCATGGACAGGCGCGAACGCATGCGCTGCAGCTGTTTCGGGTCGGCGGCCTTCATGGCGCCGTCCTTGTTGGCCACCAGTTTCAGCTCTTCGTTATTGAGCAGAATCTTGCCGGCGTGGGGTTGCTCCAGCAGGTTGATGCAGCGCAAAAAGGTACTTTTGCCCGAACCACTGGAACCGATGATGCTGATCACATCACCGGCCGCGGCGGCCAGGGACACGCCTTTGAGCACTTCATGACTGCCATAGCGTTTATGCAGGTCTTGGACTTCAAGTTTGTACATGCGGTCGGTTCTCACAAAAACAGGTGGTCAGTCGTTGAGCAAGCGCCCGTGGCGCAGCGCTTCGCGCCCCGCCACCTTGGCCAGCCAGAAACCCGCTTGGGCATAACGTAGCCGTTCAACGGCAAACAACACCCCGGACGTCCCCGCGAAAACAATGCTGACGTGGTCGGTCAGAGGGTCAATCACTTCAAAAATCTCATCGCCCGCTTCTACCCGGTCACCGGCTTTACGCAGGTAACTGATCACCCCGGCATGGGGCGCAAACAGCAACTCGGTGCCTTCGAAGGGCAAGCCTTCGCACGCGTCGTATTGCGGCGCCGGCCATTGGCCGGTGATCAAGCCTTGCTCGGCGAGGAACGCGAGGATGCCTTCGGCGTGGAAAATCGCTTCATCACGGCCGGTGTCGGCCTGGCCGCCCAATTCCAGGGTAGTCGCCAGGCAGGCCAGCGGAACCTGTGCTTCGGGGAACGCCTGTGACAGACGCAACCACGGCAGCGAGCAGGCTTCATCAAACGAACTGCCGCCGGAGTCTTCCGCCAGCAGGCCGACTTTCACACCCAGGTGCGCCGACAACGAGCGCCACTGCGGCCAGTGCTGGGGCAACGCATACATGTGCAACGCGGCTTCGGCGTCGCAATGCAGGTCCAGGACGATATCGGCGGTGCAGGCGTGGCTCAGCAAGATGCGCTGCATGCCTTGCAGCTGGCTGCTCGGCGCGGGCAATGCATTGAGTGCGTCGGTCATCGCCTGGCGGAACATGCGCACATTCGCGTGCGGGTCATCGCCCAGCTTGCCCTTGAGCAACTCGGCAACCGGCGCGCTCAGCTCGACGAAATCACGGTTGAAATTCTTGCCGCTACCCACCTCGAAACGCCCCTGGTGGCTGCCTTGCAGCAATTGGCCCAAGCCCATCGGGTTGGCCACCGGCACCAGCTCGATCACCCCGTTGAGGGCGCCTTGCTGTTCCAGTTCGGTGAGGCGTTTTTTCAGCTCCCACGCCGCGCGCATGCCCGGCAATTCGTCGGCGTGCAGGCTGGCCTGGATATAGGCCTTGCGCTCGCCACTGCCGAAGCGAAATACGCTCAGCTGACGCTCACAACCCAGGTGGCCCCAGGGCAACAGGTGATCGATACGTTCCATATCAATGCTTCCGTGGAGCCAGGTAGCTCAGCCAGCGGCGCTCGGCCAACTTGAACAGGCGCACCAGGATAAAGGTCAGGCACAGGTAGAACACGCCGGCGGTGATATAGGCTTCGAACGGCAAGTAATACTGGGCGTTCACGGTGCGTGCAGCACCGGTGATGTCGATCAAGGTGACGATGGACGCCAGACTGGTGGTCTGCAGCATCATGATCACTTCGTTGCTGTACTGCGGCAGCGCGCGGCGCAAGGCCGACGGCAGCAGGATGCGGCGGTACAGCTTGTAGCGCGACATGCCCATGGCCTTGGCCGCCTCGATCTCCCCATTCGGCGTGGCCTTGAGGCTACCGGCGATGATTTCGGCGGTGTAGGCGCTGGTGTTGATCGCAAACGCCAGGCATGCGCAGAACGTGGCGCTCGACAGCAGCGGCCACAGGAAGCTTTCGCGCACGGCTTCGAATTGCGCCAGGCCGTAGTAGATCAAAAACAGCTGCACCAGCATCGGCGTGCCGCGGATCACGTAGGTGTAGAGCCAGGCCGCACCGTTGATGACCGGCTGCTTGGACACGCGCATCAAGCCCAGCGGCAAGGCGGCGAGCAGGCCAAAGAACAGCGAGATGGCCAACAGTTTCAGGGTGGTTACCAGGCCGCCAAGGTACAGCGGCATGGCTTCCCAGATGACGTTGTAGTCGAAGATCATAGATCAGCCGCCCTTACGCCTACCGAGTAGCGCTTCTCAAGATAACGTAGGGCCAGCAACGACACGCTGGTAATCACCAGGTACATCGCCGCCACTGCGAGGAAGAAGGTAAAAGGCTCACGGGTGGCGTCTGCCGCCTGCTTGGCCTTGAACATCATGTCTTGCAGGCCCACCACCGAGATCAGCGCGGTGGCCTTGGTGAGTACCAGCCAGTTGTTGGTGAAACCAGGGATCGCCAGCCGAATCATCTGCGGCACCATCACCCGGAAAAACACCTGGAAACTGCTCATGCCATACGCAAGGCCGGCCTCGGCCTGGCCCTTGGGAATGGCCATGAAGGCGCCACGGAAGGTTTCCGAGAGGTAGGCGCCAAAGATGAAACCCAGGGTGCCGATACCGGCGGCCAAGGGGTTCAAGTCGATATAGTCGTCATAGCCGAGCATCGGCGCGACGCGGTTAAGCAAGTCCTGGCCGCCGTAGAAAATCAGCAGAATCAGCACCAGGTCGGGGATCCCGCGGATCACCGTGGAGTACAAGTCACCCAGCCAAGCCAACCAGCGCACCGGCGACAGGCGTAACGCGACCCCGATCAGACCCAGAACAATGGCCAAGGCCATGGACGACAAGGCGAGCTGAAGCGTCAACCATGCGCCATCGAGGATGACAGCCCCGTAGCCGTTCAACATGATTCAGGTCCTCGAAAAGGGGGATGAAAAAATGGCGCAAACTTCAGAATCTTCTGTTGCTTGCGCCATTTAGGACAGACAGCTGCGACGAGTTACTTAGGGTCAGCGCCGTAAATATCGAAGTCGAAGTACTTGTCCTGGATTTTCTTGTATTCGCCGTTGGCACGGATCGCGGCAATCGCAGCGTTGATCTTGTCCAGCTCGGCCTTGTCGCCTTTACGCACAGCGATACCGATGCCGTCACCGAAGTACTTGGCGTCGGTGAACTGTGGGCCCACGAACGCGTAGCCTTTACCGGCAGGGGTTTTCAGGAAACCGTCTTGCAGCAGGGTGGCGTCGGCCACGGTGCCGTCAAGGCGACCGGCTTCCACGTCCAGGTAGATTTCGTTCTGCGAGCTGTAAGGCACAACCGTGACGCCTTTAGGGGCCAGGACTTCCTTGGCGAAACGATCGTGGATCGAACCGCGTTGCACGCCGATTTTCTTGCCTTTGAGTTCATCCAGGCTGTCGCTGACGGTGGTGCCTTCCTTCATCACCAGCTGCGCTGGGCTGAGGTAGTAGCGGTTGGTGAAGTCCACAGACTTCTTGCGGTCTTCAGTGATGGACATGGACGACAGGATCGCATCGATCTTGCGCACTTTGAGCGCAGGGATCAGGCCGTCGAATTCTTGCTCGACCCATACGCACTTGACCTTCATCTCTGCGCACAGCGCGTTACCGATGTCGTAGTCAAAACCAACGATGCTGCCATCCGGCGCCTTCGAGGCAAACGGAGGGTAAGCCGCTTCGATACCAATCTTCAGGGGCTTTTCATCAGCGAAGGCCTGCATGGACAGCACGGACAGCGCCAGGGCGCCCAACAGCACAAGTTTCTTCATCTTGGGACTCCATCGGTATAGGGCAAAAAGCAGAATGAGCCGTGGCCCACGATGCGACTTAAGTGAAACCGAATAGCGGTGCTGCGTCCTACCCTGAATTGATACAGGAGACGACGAGCGAGTGATCGGCATTCTAACGACAGGCCGGAAGCCGATATTTCCTCAATGCGACAACAATTTACAGAAGCACTGAGAAAGCGGTTCCAGCACATTGACAGCCTCTGGATTTTATGCAGAGACAAAAGATATTAAACCTGTTGATGCTGCAAATTGCGGGCCTATTATTCGCAAACCCTTCTAGCACGGCAAGTCTGGCGTTTAATCTTATTTCTGAGGGTGTCTAAAACGCGGGTTTTCGGGGCGCAGGCGTAGCACATTGCCTCAGGATTGGGCGTGGGGTTACACATTTAGGCTGGACGGTAACATTCAGAAACCCCCTACGAGGGAAACCGATATTTATTGGCCTACACACAGATCGTTCCCACGCTCCGCGTGGGGATGCATCCTGTGACGCTCTGCGTCACGCCTCAAGAGCAGACGCGGAGCGTGGGAACGATCAGACTCCGGCCATGAAACACATTCCAAATGTGGGAGCTGGCTTGCCTGCGATAGCGGCCTGTCAGCTAACCCACCTGTGCCTGATACGCCCTCATCGCGGGCAAGCCAGCTCCCACAGTGATCCGGTTTCGCCAGTGCTATCGAAATCAAACCCCACAAAAAAGCCCCACCCGGCTCACGCCGAATGGGGCTTTATCTGACCCTGCCCGCCTTACGCGACGTTCATGGTCTTGTGCGTCTCAATCAAATGCGCCACCACACCTGGGTCAGCCAGGGTGGAGATATCCCCCAACCCGTCATACTCAGCCGTAGCAATCTTGCGCAGAATCCGGCGCATGATTTTCCCCGAACGCGTCTTCGGCAAGCCCGGCGCCCACTGGATCACATCCGGCGAGGCAATCGGCCCGATCTCTTTGCGCACCCAGTTTTTCAGCTCCAGGCGCAGCGCTTCGTTCGGCTCTTCGCCATTCTTGAGCGTGACATACACATAGATGCCCTGCCCCTTGATGTCATGGGGCACACCCACCACCGCCGCTTCAGCGACTTTCGGGTGCGCAACCATAGCGCTTTCAATCTCGGCGGTGCCCATGCGGTGGCCGGAGACGTTCAACACGTCGTCCACGCGCCCGGTGATCCACCAGTAGCCGTCTTCATCGCGACGCGCACCGTCGCCGGTGAAGTACATGCCACGGAAGGTCTTGAAGTAGGTGTCGACAAAACGGTCATGGTCGCCATACAGCGTACGCGCCTGGCCTGGCCACGAATCGAGGATCACCAGATTGCCTTCGGCAGCGCCCTCGATGATGTTACCGAGGTTGTCCACCAGCGCCGGCACCACACCAAAGAACGGGCGCGCCGCCGAACCCGGCTTGAGCGCGTGGGCACCCGGCAGCGGGCTCATCAAGGTGGCGCCGGTTTCGGTCTGCCACCAGGTGTCGACGATCGGGCAACGGGATTGGCCGACATTCTTGTAGTACCAATCCCAGGCTTCCGGGTTGATCGGCTCACCCACCGACCCGAGCAGGCGCAGGCTGCTGCCATCCACACCTTCGCAGGCAGCGGTGCCGGACGCCATCATCGCGCGGATCGCGGTGGGCGCGGTGTAGAGGATATTGACCTTGTGCTTGTCAACGATCTTGCCGACCCGCGTGATATCCGGGTAGTTCGGCACGCCTTCAAACAACAGCGTGGTCGCACCATTGGCCAACGGGCCGTAGACGATATAGGTGTGGCCGGTGACCCAACCCACGTCGGCGGTGCACCAATAGATTTCGCCTGGGCGGTAGTCGAACACACGCTCATGGGTCAGGGCGGCGTACAGCAAGTAGCCGCCAGTGGTGTGCTGCACGCCTTTAGGCTTGCCGGTGGAGCCCGAGGTGTAAAGGATGAACAGCGCTTCTTCGGCGCCCATCTCCTTAGGCGCGCACACAGTGCCCGCCACTTTCATCAGGTCTTCGTACCAGATGTCGCGATGCTGGTTCCACTTGATGTTGCCATTGGTGCGCTTGCACACAATGACTTTCTGGATGCTGCTGGTTTCCGGGTTGGTCAGCGCGTCGTCGACGTTAGCCTTCAGCGGAATTTTCTTACCGGCGCGGATGCCTTCGTCGGCGGTGATCACCACCTTCGACTTACAGTCGATAATGCGACCGGCCAGGGCTTCCGGTGAAAAACCGCCAAATACCACGGAGTGAATCGCACCGATGCGGGTACAGGCCAACATGGCGACCACGGCTTCGGGGATCATCGGCATATAGATAGTCACCACGTCGCCGCGATGCACATCCTGGCCGCGCAGGGCGTTGGCGAACTTGCAGACTTCTTCATGCAGCTCGCGGTAGGTGATGGTGCGGCTTTCGGAAGGGTCATCGCCCTCCCAGATGATCGCAGCCTGATCACCACGCTCGGCGAGGTGGCGGTCCAGGCAGTTGTAGGAAACGTTGAGGGTGCCGTCGGCAAACCATTTGATGTCGACATGGTGGTCGTCGAAAGAAGTCTGCTTGACCGCAGTGAAAGGCTTGACCCAGTCAAGGCGCTTGGCTTGCTCGCGCCAGAAGCCATCGGGGTTGACCACCGACTGCTGGTACATGGCCTTGTAGGTCGCCTCGTCGGTCAGCGTGTTGGCTGCTACTTCGGGGCGAACGGGGTACAGGGAAGCCGCACTCATCTTTCTTACCTCGGTGACAATAGTTGTTTTTGTATGCCCTGTTGTAGCCGGGGCGCCCCCATAGAACCATTCGACGATGGTAGTAACAAGCCCCTACAAAATGCCCTGCTATGCCCTTTCAGGGCTCTGGCCCACGGCCTGCGCGGCTTTGGCGCCTGATGAAAAAACCTTTACCACGGGATTGTTACAAAAACCGCCAATAGTGTTTATCAAAAGCACGGGTATATGAATATAACCCACAGGCCTAAAATCAACTCCGCCAACAAGGCAACGTGATTAACACCGTAACAGCCCCCACGAAGGCAACGTTAATCCGAACTTCCCAACTCTTAAGTTACACACGCGGCCTCATAAGGGCCCCGTGACCCCTTTCGCCCTGAAGAAGGTAAATACAGTAATGAAAGCTCTCGTAGTTATGGCCCTCAGCAGCTTGTACGCCACCGCCGCCCTGGCCGATGAGGCCCCGACCGAGCTGGCCGGCCAGAACGCCCCGATTGTTGAAGATTACACCTACAGCACACACTTGGATGTGGCCAAAGTATTGTCCATGAGCAACATCCCTGATGTCTGCAACGTTGTACCGGTACAAATGGAATATGAAGACTCGCAAGGTCAGCGTCATATTCTTAATTATCAAGTGATGGGCAATGGTTGCTCTAACGGGTAATAACTTTTTCAGTAAGATTTAAACCCGGATCTTGGTCGCCGCAAGAAATCGTTCTTGCGGCCAAGAACCGCCCTCTGGTCCACCGCCCACCCAATGTGGGAGCTGGCTTGCCTGCGATGGCG
>NZ_VBVZ01000449.1 GCF_005863185.1 Pseudomonas edaphica | reverse complement strand
CGCGTACACCATCCAGGCTCACACGTTCACCCTGGCCTACCAGAAAGTCAGCGGTGACGGTGACTACGGCTACGGCGTAGACGGCGGCGGCACGATTTTCCTGGCCAACTCCATCGCCCGTTCCGACTTCAACGCTGAAGACGAAAAATCCTGGCAAGCTCGCTACGACCTGAACATGGCCACTTTCGGCGTGCCAGGCCTGAGCTTCATGACTCGTTATGTCAGCGGTAGCGGCGCCAACACTGGCACCACTTCGAACGGCAAAGAGTGGGAACGCGACATCGAAGCCAAGTACGTGGTTCAGAGCGGCCCGGCAAAAGACCTGAGCCTTCGCGTTCGTCAAGCGACCTATCGTTCGTCTGATGGCGTGTACTACGGTTCGGCGTCGATCGACGAACTGCGTCTGATCGCGCAATACCCGCTGAACATCTTGTAATTAGCTGTTTAATTACAATGATGACTTAAGGCGTAAGCCTTAACTAAAAAGCCGCTCCCCTGCTTTGCAAGGGAGCGGCTTTTTTATTTCAGTTTTATTACACAAAAAAAATAACTAGCAAGCTAAGTAACTACATTGGCCTTACGCATCAAACTTGACCTATCGGCCAAGTTCGACAACCCGCGCTTAGTTATTTGGCAAGCGGTTCTTGCATCACGCGAATAACTCGCTGTGGAAACGGAATATCAATACCCGCCCCTTTCAAACGATCACGCGCCAGTTCATTGAGCATAAACACCACATCCCAATAATCCGGGGTATTGGTCCAGCAACGCAGGGAGACAGTGATCGAACTGTCTCCCAAGGTCGACACCACTGCCACAGGCGCAGGGTCAGCCAGCACGCGTGGGTCTTTGGCCAGCTCCAACAGCACTTCACGGGCTTTCTGCAAATCGGCTTCGTAGTCGACCCCCACATCAAACACCACCTTGCGGGTCGGCTGACGGTTGGTGTTGGTGATGAGGCCGTTGGACAGGCTACCGTTAGGGATGATCACGGTTTTGTTGTCGCCGGTGCGCAACACGGTGTGGAAGATCTGGATGCTGTCGACGGTACCGGAAGTGCCTTGTGCTTCGATCCAGTCACCAATGCGAAACGGACGGAACAACAGGATCAGTACGCCACCGGCGAAGTTCGCCAGGCTGCCTTGCAATGCCAGGCCGATGGCCAGAGTAGCGGCACCAATCGCGGCCACGAACGAGGTCGTGGCCACGCCGATCATCGAGGCCACGTTGACCACCAGCATGACTTTGAGCGCGATGTTGGCAAGGTTAGTGATGAAATGTTGCAGCGCCAGGTCGGCATTACGCAGCGCCAGCAAACGCCCCACGCGGTGGGTCAACACGTTAATCAGCCACCAACCGATGGCCAGGGTGACCACGGCCAGCAAAAACCGGCTGCCGTATTCCATAATCATCGGGAGCCAAGACTCAGAGGTCTTGATCAGGTGATCCATTTCAACGTTTAAATCCATCTATCTTCTCCTGTTGCGCGGATGTGCGGCTTAATTGACTGCCTTAAAACGCAAATGAGCCCCGAAGGGCTCAAGTGTAGGCACTGTTTCTGGGGCGTGGGACGTCAAAAACGCTCACAGGTTCCCCAATGTGCCATCAGTCGCGGAAGTTATTGAACTGCAGCGGCATGTCAAAGGTCTTGGCGCGCAGGGCAGCAATGGCTTCCTGCAGGTCGTCACGCTTCTTGCCGGTGATACGTACCTGCTCGCCCTGGATGGCGGCCTGGACCTTTAGCTTGGCATCTTTGACGTGAGCGACGATCTTCTTCGCCAGCTCCTTGTCGATGCCTTCCTTGAGCACGGCTTCCTGCTTCATCAGTTTGCCGGAGGCGTAGGCGTCCTTGATTTCTAGGCATTGCGCGTCGATCTTGCGCTTGACCAACGACAGCTTGAGGATCTCGATCATCGCTTCCAGCTGGAAATCGGCTTCAGCGGTCAGGTTGACGGTCAATTCCTTTTCCTTGAACTCGAAGCTGCCCTTGCCCTTCAAGTCGTAGCGACGGTCCAGCTCCTTGACGGCGTTTTCGACGGCGTTGGTGACTTCGTGTTTGTCCAGTTCGGATACCACGTCGAACGAAGGCATGTCATTTCTCCAAAATAAGGGGCGGGCTCAGTAGAGATGGAGCGCGCCCAAGCTAAAATGCCGAGGCATTATAGCGGTTCTTTCGCACCATTCATCGCAGGCGACCCTACGGAGCACAAACTGATGTCGACCACCTGGCATATTCTCGGCGCCGGCAGCCTGGGTACCCTCTGGGCCACGCGATTGTCGCGCGCGGGCCTGCCCGTGCGGCTGATAGTGCGCGATGCAGCACGCCTGGCCAGCTATGAGAAGGCGAGCGGCCTGACCCTGGTGGAACACGGCACAGAAAATACTTACCCGGTGATCGGCGAAACACCCGACAGCCCCGAGCCGATTCATCGCCTGTTGGTGGCGTGCAAAGCCTACGACGCCCAAAACGCCATCGCACAGCTGCAACACCGATTGGTACCGGACGCTGAACTGATCCTGCTGCAAAACGGCCTTGGCAGCCAGGATGCGGTGGCCGCGCAACTGCCCCAGGCCCGCTGTATCTTTGCCTCCAGCACCGAAGGCGCGTTTCGCGACGGCGATTGGCGCGTGGTCTTCGCCGGCCACGGCTACACCTGGCTGGGAGACGCGCGGCACCCCACTCCCCCGCTGTGGCTGGACGACCTGCACGCCGCCGGCATTCCCCATGAGTGGAGCACCGACATCCTGACGCGTTTATGGCGCAAGCTGGCGCTCAATTGCGCCATTAACCCATTGACCGTGCTTTACCAGTGCCGCAACGGCGGCCTGCAAGCCCACCAATGCGAAGTCGCGACCTTGTGCGCCGAACTCAGCGAGTTGCTCGAATGCTGCGGCCAACCCGCCGCCGCCCAGGACCTGCACAGCGAAGTGCAACGGGTGATCCAGGCCACCGCGGCCAATTATTCGTCCATGTATCAGGATGTGGCCTCCAGCCGTCGCACCGAAATCAGCTACCTGCTCGGTTATGCGTGCCAGGCGGCAGAGCGCCATCAATTGGTGCTGCCGCATCTGCAACAGTTGCGGGCGCGCCTGGTCGACTACTTGCACACACGCGGATTGGCCAGCGACTGAGGCACGCGCTACCCTGCCTACCTGTCTATCACCTGGAAAAAACCTGATGCCACTGCGCCAGCGTCTAGAAAATCTACCGGTAGGGCAGAAACTGCTGGCCGCCCTGCTGGTGCTGTTGACCACGGTATTACTGGTGGCCAACCTGACGTTTATCAGTGCCGCCTATTGGATCTCCCAGGAAAGCATGGCGCCCCAGGCGTTGCAGGCCATCGGTCGATTGGTGTCCAACCCGTCGCTGGCCGCCGAAGCCCTTGAATCCCCGGCCAAGGCCGACGCCCTGCTCAATGAGCTGACTAGCTATTCGCCATTACGCGCCGCCGCGCTGTACGACGGCGACGGCACCTTGCTCGCGCAGATGCAGCACGGCAACCGCCTGCACCTGCCGGAAAACTACCGGCATATCGAAGCCTGGCGCCTCACTGAGTTTCGCAGCAACCAGGTCATCACCCTGCCCCGCGCCGGCCAGCCGTCCGGGCATTTGCTGTTGGTGGCCAGCAGTGAGCTGCCTATGGCGTTCTATACCGGCACATTGACCGCCAGCCTCGGCATCCTGATTTTCAGCGTATTGCTGTGGCTGATCATCGCCCGCCAGATCAAACGCCTGATCACCCGCCCGATCCATGAGCTGGAAGAGCTCTCACGCCAGGTGACGCGCGAAGAGAACTACGCCCTGCGCGCCGGGCGCGGCAACCATGATGAAATCGGCAGCCTGGCCGAAGCCTTCAACACCATGTTGTCGCGCATCGAAGCCCGCGAGCAGCAGCTCAAACGTGCGCGAGACGACTCTCAGGCCGCCTACGACCAAGCCCAGGGCCTGGCCGAAGAAACACGCCACACCAACCGCAAGCTCGAACTCGAAGTGCAGGTGCGCAGCAAGATCGAGAAAAAGCTCACCGGCTTCCAGAACTACCTCAACAGCATCATCGACTCGATGCCGTCGGCGCTGATCGCCCTGGATGAACAGCTTTACGTCACCCAATGGAACCAGGAAGCCACGGCGCTTTCCGGCACGCGCCTGGATGAAGCGCTGAACCAGCCGATCTTCCTCGCCTTCCAGCCGCTCAAACCGTACCTGCCGCAGATAAAAGCCACGGTGGAGCAGCACACGGTGGAGCGCATTGAGCGTGTCACCTGGATCAAGGATGACGAACCCAAGCATTACGCCCTGACCTTCTACCCGTTGATGGGCGGTGCCGGACGCGGCGTGGTGATCCGTATCGACGACATCACCCAGCGTTTGTCCCTGGAAGAAATGATGGTGCAGTCGGAAAAAATGCTCTCCGTGGGCGGCCTGGCTGCGGGAATGGCCCATGAAATCAACAACCCGCTGGGGGCGATCCTGCATAACGTGCAGAACATCCGCCGGCGCCTGTCCCCCGACCTGCCGAAGAACCTGGAACACGCCGAACAGGCGGGTATCGAGCTGGAGACGGTCAACCACTACCTGCAAAGCCGCGAAGTCCCGCAATTGCTCGATGGCATCCAGCAAGCCGGCGCGCGGGCGGCGAAAATCGTCACCCATATGCTCAGCTTCAGCCGCCGCAGTAACCGCCAGATGGCGCCGTGCGACTTACCGGCACTGATCGACCAGGCCGTGGAAATTGCCGGTAACGACTTCGACCTGACCATCGGCTTCGACTTCAAGGGCCAGGCGATCATCCGCCAGTTCGACCCGCAACTGGGCCCGGTGCCCGGTACCGCCAACGAGCTGGAACAGGTGCTGCTCAATCTGCTGAAAAACGCTGCGCAAGCCATTCACCTGCGTGAAGACGACAGCGAGCCGGGGCGCATCATCTTGCGCACCCGCCTCAACCCGCCGTGGGCGGAGATCCAGGTGGAAGACAATGGCATCGGCATGAGCGAAAACGTGCGCAAACGCACGTTCGAGCCGTTCTTCACCACCAAGGAAATCGGCCAAGGCACCGGGCTTGGGCTGTCGGTGTCGTACTTCATCATCACCAACAACCATAAAGGCCAGATGGAAGTGCATTCCACCCTCGGC
>NZ_VBVZ01000448.1 GCF_005863185.1 Pseudomonas edaphica | reverse complement strand
GTTATTTCTGGTAGGTGTATTTTGTTGGGTTTTTTATCTAAAACGGTTGATCGATAAGCGCAATGCCGCCGAACTTAAATTTAACGAGCAGATTGCGTTCATGCGCACGCTCATCGACAGCTTGCCCCATCCGATTCTCGCACGTGATTACGAGGGTTATTTGCTGCTTTGCAACAAAGAGTATTTACGGGTTGTGGGAGGGGCTGCTTACGAGGCGGTAGTTGGTACCCGTGCCACTGACTGTGAAGGCATCAGCCCTGAGGAGGCTGCAAGATTCGAACAAGAGTACCAGGAGGTCATGGAGAGCGGGGAACCTCGGATAGAAGATCGTTTTTCCTTGACGGCAGAGGGGGCATCGGTCGTGTTATATCACTGGACTGTTCCTTTCTGGGGGATTGATGGGAAGGTCCGGGGTGTAATTACAGGCTGGATTGATATCAGCGAGCGTGCGCGCTTGCTTGACGAGTTGAAGGATACCCAGTTGGACGCAGAAAACGCCAACCGTGCGAAGACGACCTTTCTGGCGACGATGAGTCATGAAATCCGCACACCCATGAACGCGATTGTCGGCATGCTCGAACTTGCGATGAAAAAAGCTGACAAGGGTGAGCTTGACCGCTTTGCTATCGAGGTTGCGTTCGGCGCCGCGCAAGGGATGCTGGGCTTGATCGGCGATATTCTGGACGTGGTACGCATCGAGTCAGGGCACTTGGTGCTGAATCCTCAGAGAACGTCATTCAAACCTTTGGTTGAATCCGTAATACGCGTATTTGAAGGCTTGGCACGGCAAAAACAGCTGGAACTGATATTGCAATTCGATGTGCAGGCGGAGCGGGAGGTGTTCGTCGACCCCCTGCGTTTCAAGCAAATCCTCTCCAATCTGGTCAGCAACGCGATTAAATTTACCTCGGAGGGGAAGGTCGTGGTTGAGGTGCGCGCGACCGTAGTGTCGGACGGTGCATATCTGCGGATTCAGGTGCACGTGCGCGATACTGGCGTCGGAATTTCCAGGGAGGATCAGGAACGTCTGTTTCTTCCATTCAGCCAGGTCGGCGTCACCGGACAGCAGCACAGCGGTGGTTCCGGGCTGGGGCTGATGATCAGCCGCACTCTGTGCGCGATGATGCAGGGTGAGTTGAGTCTTCACAGCGTTTCAGGCATTGGCACACAGGTCGATGTGGTGCTTGAGGTGCCGATTCTGGACGCTTTGCCTCAGGTGGAAGCCGAGGCCGTGGTGGAACTGCCTCACAGGGTATTGAACGTTCTGGTGGTAGATGACTACCCAGCCAACCGTCTGCTCTTGCAGCAACAGTTGACCTATCTGGGTCACGAGGTCAGTGATGAACCGGATGGTGCCCACGGTCTGAAAGCCTGGCGCTGCGGTCATTTTGACGTGGTGATCACCGACTGCAATATGCCAGTTATGAGTGGCTATGAGTTGGTCAGAAACATTCGTGCGGAAGAGGCGCGCTCCGGTGCGGCCCCTTGCCTGGTGCTGGGATTTACTGCCAATGCTCAAATCGACGAAGTCGAGCGCTGCCGTGAGGCAGGCATGGACGATTGTCTGTTCAAACCCATTAGCATGCAGGCGTTGGCTGCCAGGCTTTCAGGTGCGGTGCCGGTCTTTATCCCTTCGACCGATAATGATGGAGAAACGCTGAAGGCGCTCGACGGTTTTGATTTGAGCAGCCTGGAGCAATTGACCTACGGCAACAGTGCATCGATTGCGCATTTGCTGGGTGACTTGGCTCAAAGCAATGAAGAAGATATGTCGCGTCTGGTCAAGCTGTTCAGCGAGGGGGATTTTTCTGCCATCGCCGACCTCACGCACCGGATCAAAGGCGGTGCCCGGATCATCAAGGCTCAACGGTTGATCCAGTGTTGCGATCAAGTGGCTCGCGATTGCAGTGGGCAGGATGCTGCCGCGCTGACGGAGTCTGTCGATACCCTGCATCAGGCTATGGACGCTTTGGCGCAAATGCTGGAGAGCTACATAGATGACGTCGAAGATCAGCCGGGAGGCGGGGTGAGCCGCAACAGCGATAAAGACGTGCTAGGTGCTACGGGCATTTGACACGATCGAATCGACGGCCTGTTGAGCGATAGGTGACAGCGTACGTCCTGCCTGGCATACCACGGCGTTTCTGATGGTCAGCAGGTCTGCTGGCCAGCCAGGCTTGATGCGCGGCACCAGATCCACCAGCAAACCTTCACACAGGTCGTTGTCCAGCCAGGAACGCCAGGTCAGAAGCAACGAGTCGCTGGTCAAGGTGGTTTCGCGTAACAGGCTCAAATCATTGGAACTCAAGGTCCACGGCAGCAGCGTTCCGGGTGTCAGGTCGAACAACGCGTACAGTGACGCTTCGTTTGACGGTACAACACCGCTCCATGGGTAACCCAGAATCTGTGCACGGGAAATCGGGCCGTCCTGCTGCGCCAGGGGGTGGGCGCTGCGACAGAAAATCGAGGCCGGTTGCGGCGGCAGGTGGGTGATGGCGAAGCGCGGGTCGAAGGTCTGGTCGGCCCTGAGCGTCGCCACCACAAACTCCAGTTGATCGGTTTCCAGCTGATGGGACAGGTGTTCCCAGAAATTCACCTGCACGTTCAACACCAGCCTTGGAATGGCTTTGCGCAGCTTGACGAGCACGTCTGTCGTATTGATGTTGGCTGCCATCGGCGTCACGCCAAAGCGTAATTCACCGCCTTCGGTGCCCGCCAGATCATTGGCCTGGGCCTGCATTTTCTTCGCGCAACTGAGCAGCTCGTGGGCGCGACCGATCAGCTGTTTCCCGGCTTCGGTCATTGTCACAGAGCGCGTATCGCGGTCGAACAGCCGAACCCCCAGGTCGTCCTCCAGCGATTGAATGCTGCGGCTGAACGCCGTCTGTGACAGGTGAGCGCGGGCCGCCGCCCGAGAGAAGTGCAACTCCTCGCTCAGATAGACCAAATGGCGTACCCGTTTTAAATCTATTAAGTCGCTCAATGCATTAATTGCTCTTCTTATTAGCATTGGACACAGATTACACGCTCTCCGAAGATTCTCCAGCGCCAACATCGCTGGGCAGACGACACGTACTGCCTCCAATAATAAAAACGATGGGGAAGTTTTGTGGCAAACCAATTTCAGCTTGATCGCATGCGCCCCTGGACATTCACGGCCGCGCTGGTACTCGGCGCCAGCAGCCAGGTGCAGGCCGTAACCTTTAACGTAGGCGAGGTCCAGGGACAGTTCGATTCGTCCCTATCCATTGGCAGCAGTTGGGCGCTACGCAATGCCGATCCGGCTTATGTGGGAACCTGGAACGGTGGTCACGCCTCCAGCCAGAGCGCAGACGACGGGCGCCTGAATTTTCGCAAAGGTGAGACGTTTTCGAAAATATTCAAAGGCGTTCACGACTTGCAATTGAGCTACGGTGACAGCGGCGTCTTTATCCGCGGCAAGTACTGGTACGACTTTGAACTCAAGGATGAAAGTCGCCGTTATTTACCCATCAGCGACAGCAATCGCAAGGAAGCGGCCAAGTCATCCGGCGCGCAGATCCTGGATGCGTTCATCTACCACAACTACTTTATCGACGGGCAGCCCGGCAACGTGCGGGTGGGCAAGCAGGTGGTCAGTTGGGGTGAAAGCACTTTTATCGGCAACGGTATCAACGTGATCAACCCCACCGATGTGGCTGCCTTTCGCCGGCCGGGAGCCGAGATCAAGGAAGGGCTGATTCCGGTCAACATGCTGTTTTTATCCCAAGGGTTGAGCGACAGCTTGTCTGCCGAGCTGTTCTACCAGTTGGAATGGGACCAGACCGTGGTGGACAACTGCGGTACGTTTTTCGGCTCCGACGTGATGGCTGACGGCTGTAACACGCGCATGGGGTTTTCGCCGCTTTGGGACCCGACCGGGCAGTACCATTTCACCCGAGGTGCCGACAGTGATGCGCGCGATAGTGGCCAATTTGGCGTGGCCCTGCGCTGGCAGGCCGAGGCGCTGAACAATACTGAGTTCGGGTTGTACGCCATGAACTATCACAGCCGCGCGCCTTTTGTCGGCGGTCGGGTAGGGGACAGCCCGTTTGCGGTGAAGCCTGGCAGCCGCGCGTCGAGCGCCGAATACTTTGTCGAATACCCGGAAGACATCCGTCTCTACGGCCTGAGCTTTTCTACCACCCTGGGCACCACCGCCGTCTCCGGTGAACTCAGTTATCGGCCCAACATGCCATTGTCCCTCAACGGTAGCGATGTGACGATTTCCGCCATGGCGGGGTCGATGGCGGCGGCCCTGGGCAGCCCGATTTTCGCCAGTGGTTTTGCCCGGCCAGTACCGGGTGAAGACTTCCACGGTTATGTGCGCAAGCCCGTGAGCCAGGCGCAGGTGACGTTCACCCATTTTGTCGATCAGGTATGGGCTGCTGAACGCCTGACGCTGATTTCCGAGGTGGGCTACAACCACCTCAGCGACATCAACAGCAGCGCCCTGCGCTTTGGTCGCGACAGCATCTTCGGCAACGGCGAGCTGCCGGATAACCGCAATTGCGTGACGGCGGGCAACCCGGTCAATCCGCAAAACTGCAACAACAAGGGCTTTTACACCCGTAACTCCTGGGGCTATCGCGCGCGGGCGATTCTGGATTACCAGAACGTGTTTGCCGGGGTGAACCTCAAGCCCAGCCTGTCCTGGTCCCACGATGTGGAAGGTTATGGTCCCAACTTCAACGAAGGCAGCAAGGCCGTCAGCCTGGGCCTGGACGCGGACCTGAAAAATACCTACACCGCGAGCCTTTCCTATACCGATTTCTTCGGCGGTGATTACAACACCGCAACTGATCGCGATTTCGTCGCCCTGAGCGTCGGCGTGAGCTTTTGAACCTGCCATCCGATAACTAGAAAAAAGGATTGAGCCCGATGAATATATCGACCCCCGTTCTGTATGGCAGCACCTTGGCGCTGCTGCTCTGTACTTCGGCGATGGCTGCTGTTTCCCCAGAAGAGGCCGCCCGGTTGGGCACGACATTGACGCCACTGGGCGCCGAAAAGGCCGGTAACGCCGAAGGCTCGATTCCGGCATGGACCGGCGGGCTGCCCAAGACTGCCGGCGCGGTCGACAGCGCAGGGTTCCTGGCTGATCCGTTTGCCAACGAGCGGGTGCTGTTCACCATCACCGCGCAGAACGTGGG
>NZ_VBVZ01000447.1 GCF_005863185.1 Pseudomonas edaphica | reverse complement strand
CAACACACACATGAATAGTCTGTTGAAACTGGTCCTCCAGAGATTGGCCCTTGGCGTATTGTCGCTGTTCGCCGTCTCGGTGATCATCTTCCTCGCCGTCGGCCTGCTGCCTGGCGATATTGCCCAGGCCATGCTCGGCCAGTCGGCCACGCCGGAAACCATCGCCGCTTTCCGCGCGCAGTTGGGCCTGGATCTGCCGCCGCTGACGCGCTTTGCGCACTGGCTGTTGCGGCTGTTACAGGGTGATCTGGGTGCGTCGCTGGCCAACCAGCGGCCCATCGCCGAGTTGATCGGTGCGCGGCTGGGTAACACCTTGAGCCTGGCCGCCCTGGCGGCATTGGTGTCGGTGCCCACCGCGCTGGTACTGGGCATGCTTGCGGCGCTGTACCGCAACAGCTGGTTCGATCGCCTGCTCAATACCACGGCGTTGAGCGCAGTGTCGTTCCCGGAGTTCTTTGTCGCGTACCTGCTGATCCTGGTGTTCTCGGTGAAGCTGGGCTGGTTTCCCAGCCTGTCCAACCTGGCGCCGGATGCCACGTTCGGCACGCTCCTGGAGCGCTCGGTGCTGCCGGTTGCCACCCTGAGTCTGGTGGTGATCGCGCAGATGATGCGCATGACCCGCGCCTCCTTGATCAACCTGTTGGCCAGCCCGTATATCGAGATGGCCCGGCTCAAGGGCATCAGCCAATCGCGGATTATCTGGAAGCACGCGTTGCCCAATGCACTGGCGCCGATCGTCAACGTAGTGGCGCTGAACCTGGCGTACCTGGTGGTGGGTGTGGTGGTGGTCGAGGTGGTATTTGTCTATCCAGGTCTCGGCCAGTTGCTGGTGGACTCGGTGTCCAAGCGTGACATCCCGGTGGTGCAGGCGTGCAGCCTGATTTTTGCCGCCACTTACATCCTGCTCAATACCGGGGCGGATGTGCTGTCCATCGCCAGCAACCCACGCCTGATGCATCCCAAGGGGTAAGCCATGAGCCTGTTGAGCCAAGTGGCCCGCGCGCCGTTGAGCGCCAAGTTCGGCTTGCTGATTATTCTGTTATACGTCGCGCTGGCGCTGTCGGCGCCGCTGCTGGCGCCCTATGGCGAAACCCAGGTGGTGGGCGAAGGCTTCGCGCCCTGGAGCGGCCAGTTTTTGCTGGGCACCGATAACCTGGGGCGCGATATGTTCAGCCGCCTGGTGTACGGCGCGCGCAATACCTTGGGCATTGCCTTCCTGACGACGACGCTGGCGTTTCTGCTCGGTGGCTTGAGTGGTTTGGTCGCGGCGATCCAGGGCGGCTGGGTCGACCAGGGGTTGTCGCGGGTGGTGGATATCCTCATGGCGATCCCGCAGCTGATTTTTGCCTTATTGATTCTCAGCGTGGTCGGCACCAACGCCACCTCGCTGGTGCTGGTGATTGCGCTGCTGGATTCGACGCGGGTGTTTCGCTTGGCCCGCGCGGTGGCGATGACGGTGGTGGTGCAGGATTTTGTCGAAGCCGCGCGCCTGCGCGGTGAAGGCTTGTGGTGGCTGGTCACCCGCGAAGTACTGCCCAACGCCGCGGCGCCGCTGATCGCCGAGTTCGGCCTGCGCTTTTGCTTTGTGTTCCTGTTTATCAGCGCGCTGTCGTTCCTCGGCCTGGGCATCCAACCGCCCACCGCCGACTGGGGCAGCATGGTGCGCGACAACGCGGTGCTGATCACCTTCGGCGACATCAGCCCATTGCTACCGGCGTTGGCGGTGGCGTTGATCACCGTCAGTGTGAATTTTGTCGTCGACTGGATGCTGCATAAATCCAGCGGCCTGAAGGAGTGTTGAGGATGGACAGGCCATTGCTGGAAATCCGCAACCTGCAGGTCGAAGGGCATTACGAGGATGCCTGGCACCCGTTGATCAAGGGCATTGACCTGACCTTGCAGCGCGGTGAAGTGTTGGGGCTGATCGGTGAGTCCGGGGCGGGTAAATCCACCCTCGGGCTGGCAGCGATGGGCTATGCGCGCGACGGTTGCCGCATCATCGGCGGCTCGGTGTGTTTTGATGGCATTGAGTTGCTGCAGGCCAAGCCCGAAGCCTTGCGCAAGCTGCGCGGCTTGCGCATCGCGTATGTGGCGCAGAGCGCGGCGGCGTCCTTCAACCCGGCGCACCGCCTGATCGACCAGCATGTGGAAACGGCGGTGATCAACGGCGGCATCAGCCGCGCCCAGGCCGAGCACGAGGCGGTGGAGCTGTACCGCGTACTGCGTTTGCCCAACCCCGAGACCATTGGCCAACGCTACCCGCATCAAGTCTCGGGCGGGCAGTTGCAGCGCGTAATGACGGCCATGGCCATGGCCTGCCATCCGGATTTGATTATCTTCGACGAACCCACCACCGCCCTCGACGTCACCACCCAGATCGAAGTGCTGGCGGCGATCCGTGACGCGGTGAAAACCTTCGGCAGCGCCGCCTTGTACATCAGCCACGATCTCGCCGTGGTCGCGCAGATGGCCGACCGCATCATGGTGCTGCGCCACGGCAAGTTGGTGGAGGAGGCCGACACTCGCAGCATGCTCAGCCAGCCGCAGCAGGACTACACCAAATCGTTGTGGGCAGTGCGCAGCTTTCGCACCGAGCCCAAGGCATGCCCGGTGGCGCAGGTGCCGTTGCTGGAAGTGCGTCAGGCCTGCGCCAGCTATGGGCAGCAGCCGGTACTGCATGAGGTGTCGATGCAGCTGTATCGCGGCCAGACCCTGGCGGTGATCGGCGAGTCCGGCAGTGGTAAAAGCTCCACCGCGCGCTTGATTACCGGGCTGCTGCCGGCCACGGCGGGGCAGGTGCTGTATGACGGCGAGGCGCTGCCGGTGGATTTTCGGCGGCGCAGCAAGGAGCAATTGCGGCGCATCCAGATGATCTACCAGATCCCCGACACGGCGCTGAACCCGCGTCAGCGCATCGTCGACATCATCGGCCGGCCACTCACGTTTTACCTGGGCCTCAAAGGCAAGGCGATGCGCGCGCGGGTCGCCGAGTTGCTGGAGATGATTGAGCTGGACCCGGCGGTGTTCATGGAGCGCCAGCCCCGTGAATTATCGGGCGGGCAAAAGCAACGTATCTGTATCGCCCGCGCGCTGGCGGCCGACCCGCAACTGATCATCTGCGATGAAGTCACCTCGGCCCTCGATCAACTGGTGGCCGAGGGCGTGCTGAAACTGCTCAACCGCCTGCAGCAACAACTGGGCGTGGCCTACCTGTTTATCACCCACGACGTGGCCACCGTGCGGGCGATTGCCGACGAGGTGCTGGTGATGCAGCGGGGCAGGGTAGTGGACCAAGGCAGCCGCAATGCGATTTTTACTCCGCCGTACCAGGCTTACACCGGCCTGTTGTTTTCATCGGAGCCGGAAATGGACCCGGACTGGCTCGACCATTTGCTGGCCCAACGGGCGGCGCCCACTGTTTGAGGAATGCACATGAAGGTGTTGATTGTTCACGCTCACCCTGAGCCTCAGTCGTTTACCGCGGCGTTGCGCGACCAGGCGCTGGCTACGTTACAAGGCCAGGGCCATGAAGTGCAGGTGAGTGACTTGTATGCTATGCAATGGAACCCTGTGGCGTCTGCCGCTGACTTTGCCACGCGGGAGAATCCGGATTATCTGGTGTATGCCCTGGAGCAGCGCCTGGGCGTAAAAAATCAGTCGATCGCGGCGGACATCCAGGGCGAACTGGACAAGCTGCTGTGGGCCGACCTGCTGATCCTCAACTTCCCGATCTTCTGGTTCTCGGCACCGGCCATGCTCAAGGGCTGGATCGACCGGGTGCTGGTGTCCGGCGTGTGTTACGGCGGCAAGCGTTTTTACGATCAGGGCGGGCTGGCAGGCAAGCGCGCGCTGGTCGCCGTGACCTTGGGCGGGCGTGAGCATATGTTTGGTGAGGGCACGATTCACGGGCCGTTGGAGGAGATGCTGCGGCCGATTCTGCGCGGCACCTTGGCGTATGTCGGGTATGACGTGCTGGCGCCATTTGTGGCCTGGCATGTGCCGTATATCAGTGCCGAGGCGCGGCAGGATTTTCTGCTGGGGTATGAACAGCGGCTGCAAGGGCTTGCGGATGAGCAGCCCTTGGTATTTCCGAAGCTGGCGCAGTTTGATGAGGCGCTGTATCCACTGTCCTGAACGCAACGATATTCAAATGTGGGAGCTGGCTTGCCTGCGATAGCATCAACTCGGTGTACCTGACACACCGGGGTGTCTGCATCGCAGGCAAGCCAGCTCCCACATTTTAATCTGCATGGATCAGTTGGCTTTGTGCTGTGCCCGCAACCGCTCAGCCGCACCGCGCAGCAATTGCTCGGTGCCGTTCCAGCCCAGGCAGCCATCGGTCACCGACACCCCGTACTTCATCGACGTGCTCAACGGTTGGCAGCCTTCGAACAGGTGGCTTTCGAGCATCATGCCGATCAGCGACGTGTCACCCTGCAGGCGCTGCTCGAGCACGTCGTTGAACACCGCCGGTTGACGCAGCGGGTCTTTGCCGCTGTTGGCGTGGCTGCAATCGACCATGATGCGTGCCGCGACCTTGGACTTGGCCAAGTCGTGTTTCACCTGCGCCACGCTTTGCGCATCGTAGTTCGGCCCACGATGACCGCCGCGCAATACCAGGTGCGTGTCGGGGTTGCCCGGTGTCTGGATGATCGCCGGATGGCCTTGGCTGTCCACGCCGAAGTGACGATGCGGGTGGGAGGCTGAGCGCATCGCATCACAGGCAATCGCGACGCCGCCGTCGGTGCCATTCTTGAAGCCGACCGGCATGCCCAGGCCGCTGGCCATTTCGCGGTGGATCTGCGATTCGGTGGTGCGTGCGCCGATGGCGACCCAACTGAGCAGGTCATCGAAGTAGCCGGCGGCCATGGGTTGCAGCAGCTCGGTGGCGACCGGCAAACCCAGGCGCAGCATCTCGCGCATCAGTTCGCGCGACAGGGTCAAGCCTGCGGCCATGTCGTCGCTGCCATCCAGGTGCGGGTCGTAGGCCAGGCCTTTCCAGCCGATGGTGGTGCGCGGTTTTTCGACGTAGGCACGGATCACCAGCAGCATCTGGTCGCTGACTTCCAGCGCGAGCTTCTTGAGGTTGCGCGCGTATTCCATGGCCGACTCGGGGTCGTGGATCGAACACGGGCCGACAATCACCAGCAAACGCGAGTCTTCGCCATTGAGG
>NZ_VBVZ01000446.1 GCF_005863185.1 Pseudomonas edaphica | reverse complement strand
CAAATCGGGCGCCGTGCTCAACCACGGCAACTACGAAGACGCCAAGCGGCTGATTCAGAATCAGGCTTCGCGCTACGGTTTTTTCAATGGGCGTTTCAGCAGCCAGAAGCTGCTGGTGGACCCGCAAGCCGGTGTCGCCGATATCGAACTCATCTACGACAGCGGCCCGCGCTACACCTTGGGCAAAGTCGGGTTTACCGGCGATACGCCGTTCGATGAAGACCTGCTGCAACGCATGGTGCCGTTCAAAAGCGGCGCCCCTTACGACTCCGAACTGATCGCCGAACTCAACCAGAACCTGCAATCGAGCGGCTTCTTCGAAGGCGTACGCGTGGACGCCAGCCCAACCGCCTCGACCAACGATGTGATCCCGGTGGCGGTCCAGCTCGATACCCGCAAGCCACGCACCATGGGCCTGGGCCTCGGTTACTCGACCGACGTCGGCCCGCGCGGCAAAGCCAACTGGACCCGCCATTGGGTCAACCCGCAAGGCCACAGCTATGGCTGGGAGGCCGAACTGTCGGCGCCACGCCAGAACGTCGGCCTGTGGTATGACATCCCGCTCGACCCGCCGTTGACCGACAAGTTGCGCTTCGCCGGCGGTTACCAGAACGAAGAAATCGCCAACACCGACACCCTGAGTAAATTGCTCACCCTCGGCCCCGAATGGCACAGCAAGCTGCCCAGCGGCTGGACGCGGGTCATCTCGCTCAAATACCAGCGTGAAGAATATCGCCTGGGCAATGACTCGGGCTTGAGCAACCTGGTGATGCCGGGCATCAACTATTCCTACCTGCGCAGCGATAACCGCATCGACCCGCACAATGGCTATCGCCTGATGTTCGACGCCAAGGTCGCCAAGGAAGGTCTCGGCTCCGACACCAACTTGCTGTACGGCACCGCCACCATCAAGGGCTTGACCACTTTATGGGATAACCACCGTTTCCTCGGCCGTGCGCAGTTCGGCGGCAGTGCCACCAACGGCTACAAGTCGGTGCCGCCGTCGCTGCGCTTCTTTGCCGGTGGTGACCAGAGCGTGCGCGGCTACGAGTACCAGACGCTGTCACCCGAAAACGATCGCGGTGACCGCATCGGCGGGCGTTACATGGTGGCCTTGAGCGCCGAGTACCAATATTCCATCGCCGAAAAATGGCGCATCGCGACCTTTATCGACCAAGGCAACTCCTTCAACACCCTGGAAATGCCCAGCCTGAAAACCGGCGTGGGTGTCGGTGTGCGCTGGGTGTCGCCAGTGGGGCCGATTCGCCTTGACCTGGCCCATGCCCTCGAAGATCCGGGCGGCATTCGTTTGCACTTTTCCATGGGGCCTGAGCTGTGATGCGTGGTTTGAAAATAGCAGGGCTGGCCCTTGTGGCGGTCCTCATGCTGCTGCTGTTGGCGCTGTGGACAGTGCTCGGTACTCAAGCAGGCAGCCGTTGGGCCTTGAGCCAGGTGCCGGGTTTGAGCGTGGAAAATTACCAGGGCTACCTGGGTGGCCAATGGAGCGCCGACCATCTGCTATGGCAGCAGGACGCGAGTCGGGTAGAACTCAATGCTCCGAAGTTTGATTGGTCACCAGGCTGCCTGTTGCGCATGACCCTGTGCATCAACCAATTGGACGTGGAACAGGTCAACCTGCAATTTCCGCCGAGCAATGAACCGAGTAGCGGTCCGATAACGTTACCGAATCTGAAGTTGCCGGTTGCCATCCAGTTGGGCGACGTTCGCGTCGGCAGCCTGCTGTTTAACGGCAGTGAGGAACTCAAGGGCCTGCAGTTGGCGGCGCATTGGACGGCTGCTGGCATGCAGATCGATTCGGTGCACCTGCAACGCGATGACCTGGTGCTGGACCTCAACGGCCTGCTGCAACCCACCGGCAACTGGCCGCTGAGCGCCACCGGGAACCTGAGCCTGCCCTATGCGCCCGGCGGCGCGCCGTGGAAGGTTGCGCTCAAGGTTGACGGCGACCTGCTCAAGACCCTCAAGCTCGACGCCGACAGCAGCGGCTACTTGCCCGCGAAGCTCAGCGGCGAGCTGCAACCTTTGGTGGAGAACCTGCCCGCGCAGTTGCACATCACGGCGGATGGCTTTAAACCGAGCGCCGATTTGCCCGACACCTTGCAGCTCAATCAACTGGACCTCACTGCCAAGGGCGACTTGAGCAGCGGCTACCAGTTGCTTGGCCGGGCCGTGCTGCCCGCAGAAAAAGGCCCGGTGGCCTTGCTGTTGCAGGGCAAGGTTGACGCCAAGGGCGCACAGATCGCCGGCCTCGACCTGACTGCCGGTGAGCAGCAAAGCCTCAAGCTCAGCGCCAACCTGGACTGGCAGCAAGGGTTCAGCGCCGACGCGAAAATCAACTGGCTGGATTTCCCCTGGCATCGCCTCTATCCATTGATTGATGAGCCTCAGGTCGCGTTGCGTACGTTCAATGGTGAAGTTTCCTACAAAGACGGCAATTACCTCGGCAATCTCAACGCTGACCTTGACGGCCCAGCGGGTAAATTCAATCTGGTCACGCCATTCAGCGGCGACCTCAAGCAAGTCTTCCTGCCCGAACTCAAACTGACTGCCGGTCAAGGCAAGGCCGAAGGGCACCTGAACCTGCAATTTGCCGACGGCATCGCCTGGGACACTGCGCTGGACTTGTCGGCACTCAACCCGGCGTACTGGGTCGCAGAATTGCCAGGCACCTTGGCCGGGCCATTGCGCAGCAAAGGCGAGTTCAAAAACGAGCAGCTTAAACTGAATGCCGACCTCGACCTCAAGGGCCATTTGCGCGGCCAGACCGCCGTGCTGGCGGCCAAGGCCGAAGGCGCGGGCGAGCAGTGGACCCTGGCCAACCTGGATATCCGCCTGGGCGACAACCGCATCAATGGCAGTGGCAGTCTGCAGCAACGCTTGGCCGGGCAGATTGACATTAAACTGGCGCGCCTGGCCCAACTGTGGCCGCAGTTGCGCGGGCAAATCAACGGCCGCGTGGATGTAGCCGGTACGCTGAAGGCGCCGCAAGGCAAGCTCGACCTCAAAGGCCAGCAACTGGCGTTTGCGGATAATAAACTGCAAAGCCTCACCCTCGATGCGGCCCTCGACAACGCCCAGCGTGCGAAGATCGACCTCAAGGGCAGCGGCATTCAAGCCGGTGAAACCCAGGTCGGCACCCTGACCGCCAGCGCCCAGGGCGACATCAAGAGCCAGAAGGTGCAACTCGATCTGGCCGGGCCGCTGGTCAAACTCGCCCTGGCCCTGGATGGTAACCTTGACAAAGGTAACTGGCGTGGGCGCCTGGCCAGTGGTGATGTGCAGGCCGGCGGCCAGGATTGGAAGCTGCAAGCCCCGGCGAAAATCGAACGCCTGGCCGACGGCAAGCTGACCTTTGCCGCGCATTGCTGGGTGTCTGGCGGTTCCAGCTTGTGCGGTGAAGACCAGCGTCTGATGCCTGAACCCAAGCTGCGCTACCACCTCAAGCAATTCCCGATCGACAGCCTGGCGGCCTTCTTGCCCAAGGATTTCGCCTGGCAGGGCAAGCTCAACGCCGATGTGCAACTCGACCTGCCCAGCAGTGGCCCTAAAGGCGTGGTCGCGGTGGACGCCAGCGGCGGCACCTTGCGCGTGAAGGACAAAAATCAGTGGGTGGATTTCCCCTACGACACCTTGAAGCTGGAAACCACCCTCAACCCCAAGCGCATCGACACACAGCTGAATTTTCGCGGTGGCAAGCTCGGCGAGTTGCTGTTGCAGGCGCAGATCAACCCGTTGCCCAAGGACAAGCCGATTACCGGCACGTTCAGCCTCACCGGCCTGGACCTCGCTGTGGCGCGCCCGTTTGTGCCGATGGTGGAAACCCTCAATGGCAAGCTCAACGGTAACGGCCGTATCTCGGGTGGTCTGTTGGCGCCGCAGGTCAACGGCAATGTGAACCTGGTGGACGGCGAAATTTCCGGGCCTGAGCTGCCGATGAGCCTCGAGGGCTTGAATGTGCAGGCGCTGATCGCCGGTGAAAGTGTGCAGCTCAACGGTGGCTGGCGCAGCGGCAAAGACGGGCAGGGCAGCCTCAAGGGCCGCGTCGGCTGGGGCCAGGCCCTGGCGGTGGACCTGAGCCTGCAAGGCTCGAAATTGCCGGTCACGGTTGAGCCCTATGCCAAGCTGGAAGTGGCGCCGGACCTTAAGATCAGCCTCAAGGACGACAAGCTGGCGATTGCCGGCAAGGTGCACATCCCGCGCGGCGATATCACCGTGCGCGAACTGCCGCCGTCGACGGTCAAGGTCTCGGATGACACGGTGATCGTCGGCAGCCAGACCGAGGAGGGCAAGCCGCCGATGGCGATGGCCATGGACATCGACGTCGAGGTGGGTGAAGACCAGCTTAACTTTGCCGGCTTTGGCTTGACTGCCAAGGTTCAGGGCCATGTGCATATTGGCGACAACATGGACACCCGTGGTGAGTTGTGGCTCAACGACGGGCGTTACCGTGCCTACGGGCAGCGCCTCAATGTGCGGCGTGCGCGGCTGTTGTTTGCCGGTCCCTTGGATCAGCCGTTCCTGGATATCGAAGCGACACGGGTGGTCGTGGAAGACTCAAGGACTGTGACTGCCGGTATTCGCTTGAGTGGCAGCGCCGAGCAGCCGACGACGCAGATCTTCTCCGAGCCGTCGATGCCTCAGGAAGATGCGTTGTCGTACCTGGTGCTGGGGCGTTCGCGTAACAACACGGGCGAAGATAACAATATGCTTGCTGAGGCCGCTCTGGGCCTGGGTTTGATGGGCAGTGCGGGGGTGACTTCGGATATCGCCAACAAGCTGGGGATTCAGGATTTCGACCTTGACACCCAGGGCTCCGGGAACAAGACCGCAGTGGTGGCCAGTGGCAAGATTACCGAGAAGCTCAGCTTGCGCTATGGGGTGGGGGTGTTTGAGCCGGCCAATACCATTGCCTTGCGTTACTTGCTGAGCAAGAAGGTGTACCTGGAAGTGGCCAGTGGCGTGGCGAGTTCGTTGGATATCTTCTACAAACGGGATTTCTAAACCCCGTACTCGTTAAAACTGTGGGAGCTGGCTTGCCTGCGATAGCGGTTTGTCGGTGTGTATATCCGTTGCTGCGGTAACGGCGGCTTATGGTTCCGCTCTTACAGCGACTCACTTTTGGCAAACGCCCGGAATGCCGGCCCAGCCAAAAGTAACCAAAAGGTCTTCGCCCCACCACTCGGCACCTC
>NZ_VBVZ01000445.1 GCF_005863185.1 Pseudomonas edaphica | reverse complement strand
GCGTTGGGCTGCGAAGCAGCCCCTAACCCGGACGCCGAGTTTTTTCAGGAAAATTGCAGTGCCTTCACTCGGGCCGCTTCGCAGCCCAACGCAGGACAAGCCTGCTCGCCACAATAACCGGTTGTGTAGATACCTATGCGTGTGGCTTACAGGCCGAGGTCGGATAACCCCGGATGATCATCCGGGCGCCGGCCCAACGGCCAGTGGAACTTGCGCTCGGTTGCTTTGATCGGCAGATCGTTGATGCAGGCAAAACGGTTGGCCATCAGGCCGTTTTCGTCGAATTCCCAGTTTTCGTTGCCATAGGAACGGAACCAGTTGCCGGAGTCGTCATGCCACTCATAGGCATAGCGCACGGCGATACGGTTGTCGGTGAATGCCCACAACTCCTTGATCAGACGATAGTCCAGTTCCTTGGCCCATTTGCGCGTGAGAAAACCCTTGGCCTCTTCGCGGTTATGCGCGAATTCGGCACGGTTTCGCCACTGCGTGTCCAGGGTATACGCCAGCGACACGCGTTGCGGGTCGCGGGAGTTCCAGCCGTCTTCGGCCAGGCGCACTTTTTCAATGGCCGATTCACGCGTGAACGGTGGCAGCGGCGGACGTTGTTCTGCTGTCGATGACATGGGGCAGCTCCTATCAATACCAAGGTGTTGTCGAAAGTTGCTCAGCCTGTGCGTTCAAAGTCCTAATAACGTTCGCGCCATGCATTGCGCATTATCAGCTGCTGTTGAATCGCCCATGACCAGGGCAACGGTAATGGCGCCATCGATCAGAATCAGCAGGTGCGCTGCCTGCCGTTCGGGGTCGGGGGTGCCATGTGCTTTACACAGTTCAAGGGCGTACTCGAACAGTTTTTGTTTATGCGCCTTGGCCAGCAGGCGCACCGGGTCTTGCGCATCGCCGGTTTCGCCACTGGTGTTGATAAAGGCGCAGCCGCGAAAGTCTGCCGAGCCAAACCAGGCCTTGAGTGCGCTGAACAGCGCCAGCAGGCGCTCGCCGCTGCCTTCGCTGCGTTCCACTTCAGTGCGTAGCCACTGCATCCAGCGTGCGTCGCGGCGTTGCAGGGCGGCGATGACCAGCTCGTCTTTATTGGCAAAGTAACGGTAAATACTTTTGCGTGAGACGCCGGCGGTTTTCACTAGTAACTCCATGCCGGTGGCGGCGATGCCGTGGCGATAGATCAACTTCTCGGTGACGTCGAGGATAATGTCGCGGGTTTCGTTGCTGTTAATATCGTTCATGAAACAAACAGTAGAACGATCGTTCTTCATGGTCAATTAAATTTTTTCCATTGGCCGCGACGAGACCTGAGCAGCCCCATGGTGTAAGCTCTGTGCCTCTTCGGATTCGACCCATTGCGAGCCTTATGCCGTCGTTCTTCAAACACTCCCTGTTGCCCAAACTGCGTGGTTTCCCGCTGTCTCCCGATGCCATCGACGTGCTGTCCGGTGCCGCTGCGTACCGTCTGTGCCTGCTGGAAAAAATCGCCCAGGCCACACAACGCATCTACATCGTCGCGCTGTACTTGCAGCAGGACGAAGCGGGGCAGGAAATCTACGACGCCTTACACGCCGCCAAGGCGGCACGGCCCGAGTTGGATATCGTGGTGGTGGTTGACTGGTTGCGCGCCCAGCGCGGCCTGATCGGCGCCGGCAAGCAGCCGGGCAACAGCGCCTGGTACCAGGCCATGACCCACTCCCACGCCAGCGAAGTACCGGTGTACGGCGTGCCGGTGCAAACCCGCGAACTGTTCGGCGTGTTGCACCTCAAGGGCTTTGTGATCGATGACAGCGTGCTGTACAGCGGCGCCAGCCTGAACAATGTGTACTTGCACAAGTTCGACAAATACCGCTTTGACCGCTATCACCTGATCCACAGCAAGTCCTTGGCTGATTCGATGCAACACCTGGTGGAACACGGCCTGGTCGCGTCCAAAGCCGTGCATCGCCTGGACCTGCCAAACCTGCCGACCACCCGCAGCCTGCGCAATGACATCGGTGACTTACGCAGCCGCTTGAAGCACGCGACCTACGACACCACCACAGGTTTGCTGCCCAATGGGCACTTGTCGGTCAGCCCGTTGCTGGGTGTGGGCAAGAACAATCCGTTGAACCGGGTGATCCTCGAACTCATTGCCAGTGCCCAGCATCAACTGACCATCTGCACGCCGTATTTCAACCTGCCGCTGCCGGTGACCCGCGAAATAAACCGCGCCCTGGCGCGTGGGGTGAAGGTCGACATTATCGTCGGCGACAAAACCGCCAACGATTTCTACATCCCGCCCAGCGAGCCGTTCAAGGTGATCTCGGCCTTGCCTTACCTGTATGAAATCAGCCTGCGCCGCTTCGCCAAACGCCATCAGCCGATGATCGACAGCGGCCAGTTGAACCTGCACTTATGGCGTGACGGCGACAACACTTATCACCTTAAGGGTATGTGGGTCGACCAGCGTTACACCTTGCTCACGGGCAACAACCTCAACCCACGGGCATTCCGCCTCGATCTGGAAAATGCCTTGCTGATCGATGATCCCAAGGGCGAGTGGCTGGCGCCGCGGCGCACAGAGCTCGCGCAGATCTTCCAGCACACCACGCGCATCGAGCGGTATCAGCAATTGCAGACCCTGGTGGAGTATCCGCCAGCAGTCGGCAAGTTTTTGCGCCGGGTCAGCCGGGTGCGGATTGAGCGGTTGCTTTACCGGATCTTGTAGGAAAGCGGACGCGTTACCGCGAACTCTCAGAAGGTCTTCGCCATCTTGAGAGTTTGCCTACACCCAGGTTCGTACATTTCTCTGTGGAACAGATCTAAGGGACGTGCACGCTGCCACTCGCTTGTGCGCACATACCTGCGCTCATTGAGTGGATCTCCCACCCGCAAGGGCTTGGTCGCCAGATGGTGGCCCACAACGGGCACATCCTTTCGGTGCCGGTTCAAGCGCTCAGGTTTTCACACTATTCCTCAGTCAATCGAGAAATTTCCTACTCTGCATCTCAAGAATTCTTAATATTTTCTTAACCGACTGTTTTTAGGGACGAGAACTCTCATCAACCCAACCGGTAGAGAGAATTTTTGAATGTCGACAAGCCTTGCCAAGGGTAGCGTTACAGTTGTCAGTCATCCCCACCTGTCTCAGATGCAGCTCCCCACGGGGCCTGCTGTAAAGCCTGCAACGCCTGACCCCGCTGTTTTGCCAATGATTGAAAACGGGCCGCCTGCAGGCGCACCCCGCCCGGTACGCGGACAGCTGACGCAATTCAAGTTTGAACCCGCATCGATACGCAAGACGCGCGAGGTTGCGTCTGAAAGTGACGCGCACGCCCCCGACGCTGAGCGCAAAACAGCGGTTTATCCCGCATTGGCGCAAGCAAAAAAAGCCGACAGCAGCCTGCAGAAAACCCTCACTCATCTGCTGACTACCCACAAACTGAACGCCGACCCGTTTCCACCAGGTGCCTCGATAAGGCCCTTCATTGATGCCTACACTGAGGCGGTGAACGAGCCACAGGTGCAGGCCTGGCTCACATCCAAAGGCCTGGATCTATCAACTGCGCTTGTTTTCAGCGACAGGGTCGAAGGCACAGTGGTGGTTGACGGCAAAACAGTCGCGCGAACCTTCACGACCACCGACGGCTCCGGCTGGTGGGAGGTCAGCGCGAAAGTGAGTGCGGCAGTGAAGCAGTTGAAGCCGAGTGATATGGTTGTATTGCTGCCGGGCCAGCACACGGTCAAATTTCGCGATTTTAATGCGGTGCTTGAATTCTACGGTGTGGAATATCCGGCCCCTCAAATAGATGCAAAGGCGCTTGGGAAACGCCTGAAAAAACACGGCTGGCCGCCGATATCCGACCAGCATCGCGACCAGTGGCGCCGGCAGTATGAGCAGCTCATGCAGCACAACAGTGACATTGATGTGCGAACGCACCTCACCTCTCAGTTGCGAGGGTTGGTCAAGGACCGTGGGGAGGGTGATACGCCCACTCTGAGCGCGCAGTACGCCACCGTTTATCCTGAATCGACGCTGGCACACAAAAGTCATGCGCCCCGTGAACGTTTTGTTGAGTGGCTGGGCAGGCCGGCGTTCAAGGCTTTCATCGAGAGGTCCGGTCTGGGTGGTGCTGAGAGCGTTTACAGGATATCCAATGGAAGCCTTGAGATACGTGACTCGGCCAATCAATGGATCAGTGTTCAAGTCATTCTTGACCAAGAGATCTACAACGTTTCGATAGGTGGCAGCCCGGCCGAAAAAGCCGCTATCCACGCGCTCAATAACGACCTCCATCAACTGGTAGAGATGAGCAAGGCGACCGGGAATGCCCTGTACTCCCAGGCCGTTTATGACGTGCGGCAAGTACTGGCGTTTTCCGGGCTGGGAAGCCCCGAAACGGTTACGCAGATCAATTCGGCCATCAGTTGGCTGACCGCCAAGCTGCCACCCGCGCCAACGCAGGGTGACTATGCCCGTTTGTCACCTTATACATGGGCCCCTGGCGCGCTGTCGCCCGCTGACCTGAACGTGTTGAAGGCAGCGTCCAGCGGGCCTGGCTCGGTGTCCGAACTGTTCGCCAGCCATATGGCCCGGACAAATTTGCCCCGCGACCCTGACCTGCAACTGCAGCAGTTTTTCGACTCGCACGAGGCGATCATCAAGGCTCAGGCATTGGCGCAGCAGTTGAATATGGCTGAGGTTACCGGCGGCAAACAGCTGTCAAAGGCTACCCGCCATCAACTCCTGGCGGCCACCATCAAGGCCAGCGTCAATGCACAGATGCCTGGCAAGCCTGGGATGGTTGCGGGCTACGACATTTATCAGCCCAACAACCTTGGTCGTACCTTGGACGAAGTACGTGCTGACATTGAAGGCTTATTGAGAAAAAAGGGTGCCGACGTCAATACCGCGCCCTTGATCGCCCATATGTTGTTGGCACAGGCGGCCCCCGAGTTTCTGATCAAACCGGATCCTGGGTTATCGCCACAGGCACCTGAGGCGCTCAAGCTGTCTCCTGGCCAAGTCAGCGTGGGCTCGACCGCTTGGATGAGCCTGCGCCTGGGTTGCGCCATGGCGGAAAAACTCAGTGGGGCAGGCAGTTCGCGCGCATTGAACATCTCGGAGGCGCAAGCCCTTACCAGACTCGAACCCATGGGGCCGGAGCACGAGACGCTGATCAAATGCCTGGGGGCTGCGCCTCTGTTGGATTGGGCGGTGATGGCC
>NZ_VBVZ01000444.1 GCF_005863185.1 Pseudomonas edaphica | reverse complement strand
GTTCTACGTCCTGCGCTTTCTGCTCGGCGCCGCCGAAGCCGGTTTTTTGCCGGGGGTTTTGTATTACCTGACCACTTGGTTCCCGACGCACCGACGCGGGCGCATCATCGCGCTGTTCATGATCGGCCTGCCGCTGTCGAGCGTCATCGGCGGCCCGCTGTCAGGCTGGATCATGGGCCACTTCGACAACATGGGCGGCCTGCGTGGCTGGCAGTGGCTGTTCCTGATCGAAGCGGTGCCCAGCGTCTTGCTCGGCGTGCTGACTTTCTGGGCGCTGCCCAACACCTTCCAACAGGCCAAATGGCTGTCGGACGAAGAAAAGGCCTTGCTGGAAAGCGAACTGCGCAAGGACGAAGCCGACGCCACCGGCAGCAAGCACAGCTTCCGTGACGGCTTCTTCAACCTCAAAGTGTGGATGCTCGGCGGTATCGACTTCTCGATCCTGCTCAGCGCCTATGCCATGGGGTTCTGGATGCCGACCTTCATCCGCAATGCCGGGGTGACCGACACCTTCCATATCGGCGTGCTGACTGCATTGCCCAGCGTTGCGGCGCTGCTGGGCATGCTGCTGATCGGCGCCAGCTCCGACAAACACCGCGAACGCCGCTGGCACATCATCGTGCCGTTCTTCATCGGTGCGGCGGCCATGGCCACCAGCACGTTCTTTACCCACAGCGTGGTCGCCACCGTGTTGCTGTTCGCCATTGCCTCAGCCGCGATCATCGGCGCCGTGCCGGTGTTTTTCAGCCTGCCGGCAACCTTCCTCAAAGGCACCGCAGCGGCGACCGGCTTTGCCCTGGCCTGTTCGGTGGCGAATATCGCAGGCTTAGTGAGCAACTCTTTGATGGGAGTTGCCATCGACGTCACCGGCAGCAGTGCGGGTGCCTTGTGGTTTTTCGCCGGCTGCCTGATCCTCAGCAGCTTCCTGGTCATCGCCTTGCCGGCGAAACTGGTGAACCGTTAATAACAACAATTTTTTGCGGATGAATCACCATGCAAGGTTTTCTTAAAAGCTGCGCGTTGCTTGTCGCCGTCGGCCTGTGTGCCGGCACGGCACAGGCAGCGCAAACCGCGCCTGAAAAAGTCATCTTCGACACCGACTTCAACGTGCTCAATGATGACGGCCAGGCCTTTATCATGCTCGCGCAGTTGCACGCGCAAAAACGCATCGACCTGCTGGGCATGACCCTGGTCAGCGGCAATGCCTGGGTCGACCAGGAACAGGTCGACGCCCTCAAGGCCGTAGAGCGTATGGGTGTAGAAAAACAGGTCGGCGTCTACTCCGGCGCCGCCTACCCGTTGCTGCATGACTACGCCACCTACGAGGCAGAAAAAGCCCTGTTTGGTTCGGGCTGGCCGGGCGCGTTCAAAACCCCGCGCCCGACGTCGCCGTCTCAGCTGGTCGCGCCACCGGATGGCCTGGCCACCCACACCCAGCTGCGCAGTGAAACCGCCGCGCAGTTCATTGTGCAAAGCGTGCGGGCCAACCCGCACCAGGTGACCATTCTGGCCGTCGGCCCGCTGACCAACATCGCCCTGGCGATTCGCTCGGCGCCGGATATCGTGCCGCTGATCAAGCGCATCGTGTACATGGGCGGAGCCCTGGAGATTCCGGGCAACACCACGCCGGCGGCGGAGTTCAACTGGTGGTTCGACCCGGAGGCCGCGAAGATTGTGTTGCGCTCACCCATCGAACACGTGATTTTCCCCAACGATGTGTGTGAGAAAGTCACCTTCGACAAGTCGGTGTACCAGCGCGTGATAGCCCACAAAGGTGCGATTGCCGATCTCTACAAGCACGAGTTCGGGCCGCTGTTCGACAAAGACCCGAGCTACCACAGCTTTACCTGGGACAGCTTGCCGGCGCTGTTTCTGGTGCGCCCGGAGATTGTCACTGAGTCTCGCGACCTGTGGGTGGATGTGGACGCCACGTTTGGCGCCGATTACGGACGGGCGCTGGGCTACAAAAAAGGCGCGCCAGTGGGCACGCAAAAAGCCAAGGTGGTGTTTGGTGTCGACCAGCAAAAATTCTGGGATGGCTACATCAACCTTGTAACCTTGCCAACACCCGTAAAACCCTGACGATTTAAAGCTGAACACGATCTAAATGTGAGAGCGGGCTTGCCGTGGCGAGCAAGCTTGCTTGCGCTGGGGTGCGAAGCGCCCCCCAAAAAGCCGGCTCCCACACTTTACGGGTGACATGCCCGCAGTATCTGCAACAGCCTCAATCCCAGTTCATTGGCCTGTGCGGCCGTCGCCACATTGGTAAAGCCCATCAACAACCCCTGCCCACCTCCCGGCTCAAGGGTCCACGCTGACAATGCGTTAACCGCCAACCCCGCCTCATTGGATGCCATGGCAACTACCTGATCCGGAACAGGCACCCGCAACCGCGCCAACAGGTTAATCCCCCCGGCCTGTTCATCCACGCGTAAAAAATCCGCGCAATGGGCCTGTAACGCGGCGACCAAAAAGCCCCTACGCAACGCATACAACTGACGCATCTTTTTCAAGTGCCGGGTGAAATGGCCCTGCTCGAGAAAATCCGCCGCGGTCAGTTGCAACAACTGCGCACCGCGCTGCTGCAAGGCCTCGGCGCTGCGCCCAAACACCTCCACCAAGGCTGCCGGCACCACCAGATAGCCCAGGCGCAAGCCCGGAAACAGCATTTTGCTGAAGCTCCCGGCATGGATCACCCGGTCGTGCACATCCTGGCTCTTGAGCGCCGCCAATGGCTGGCCCTGGTAGCGAAACTCACTGTCGTAATCATCCTCCAGCACCCAACTGCCCTGCTTCTGCGCCCAGGCCAGCAAGGCCTGGCGGCGCGTCAGGCTCAACGCCACACCCAGCGGGCTCTGGTGGGCCGGCGTCACAATCGCCAGCCGTGCTTGCCGATCACGCTGGATGCCCTGCTCAACATCCAGCCCTTCACGGTCGACCGGTACCGGCACCAGCTCAACCCCTTGATGCCTCAATAACTGCCGCGCATGCACATAGCCCGGGTCTTCGTACCAGCAACGTTGCCCGGCCATTTGCAGTGCATCGCACAACAGCGTCAGGGAGCCGGCATACCCCGAACAGATAAATACCTGCTGGGGCGTACACTCCACGCCTCGGTACAACGCGAGATAGCTGGCAATCGCCACGCGCAACGCCTGGGCGCCGCGCACATCGCCCATGGCCAGGCTGTCGGCGTCGGTGCGGCGCACTTGCTGGGTGACCAGCCGTGCCCATAGCTTGCGCGGGAAGGCATCCAGCGCCGGCTGGCCCATTTGCAAGGCTGGCGGCGCCGATGTCGGCGGTGGTGCGACGGGCTGGGGCTTCATCGCCACCTGCGGCAATGTCCGCGCAATCACGGTGCCCGCCTGCCCACGCGCCTCAAAAAAACCCTCACTGACCAGCAACTGGTAAGCCGCCTCCACGGTCCCGCGGGCGATCTTGAGTTCCAGCGCCAGGCTGCGCACCGACGGCACCCGATCACCGGGGCCGAGTTGGCCCTGGTCGATGGCCAGCCGGAAGCGGCGGTAGATTTCCTGATATTTGGGCAATGACGACATCACAAGGGGGCTCGGCAGGACGACAAGGTGGAGTCTGATCATGTCCCAACCCACTTGTCCAATCATGCCCCTGTCGAGCAACCCGGCCACCACCGAAAATGGCGCATCTCTTAACGCAACCCAAGGATCACCCATGAAACACCGTCTCGATTACGGCAACGCCGCCCCCGCTGGTTACAAGGCCCTGGGCACCGTGCACAGCTATGTGCATGGCTGTGGCCTGGAGAAAGAACTGATTGAACTGGTGTACCTACGGGTTTCGCAGCTCAACGGCTGCGCCTATTGCCTGGACTCCCATTCCCGCGGCCTGCTCAAGCAAGGCGCAAGCCTGGAAAAGATCATGCTGCTGGCCGCCTGGCGTGAAGCCTTGCCGTTGTTCACTGTGCGTGAACAAGCCGCCCTGGCCTGGGCCGAAGTGGTCACCCAGGTGGCGCAAACCCACGTGCCGGATGCCGACTACGCCGCCGTGGCAGCGGTGTTCAACGAGAAGGCAGTCGCCGACCTGACCCTGGCCATTTCCTTGATGAACGCCTTGAACCGCGTGGCCATCAGTTTTCGTAAAGTACCGGAGGCGATCAAGGCCCATCTGGAGAACCTTGATGAGCAATGAGCCCATTGAGTTCGCCCTGATGGAAACCGAGACCGACTGCCTCGCAAGCTTTGCCGTGATGCAGCAACTGCGCCCGCACCTGACCGACGCCGCCAGTTTCGCCGCGCAGGTTCAACGCCAGCGCCAGAACGGCTATCATCTGCTGGCCGCACGCGAACACGGCAAAGTCATTGGCCTGGCCGGCTACCGCCTGACGGAAAACACCCTGTACGGCAAGTTCATCTACGTCGATGACCTGGTGGTAGACGCCACCTTGCAGCGCCGACGCCTGGGCGAGCAGTTGCTCGACCGCGTCCGCGAAGAAACCCGCGCACGCGGTTATCGTTACCTGGTGCTGGACACCGGCCTGCATATGGCCCTGGCCCAGCGTTTCTATTTCCGCCAAGGCCTGCTGCCGCGAGGCATGCACTTTTCCCAGGACCTGAGCCAATGACCCGCGCCCTGCTCCTTAGCTTCAGCCCCCACGGCAAGGCCGCGCAGACCTTCAAGCTGGCCCGTGCCTTGCTCAACGACCTGGTGCCTGGCGCAGAGGTCATCGAACGCGACTACGGCAGCCAGGCGCTGGCGCCGCTGACCCGTGAATACGCGAATGCACTCACTACGCCTGGCGGCTTGAGTGGCAGCGCCACGGCGTTGTCGGAACAGCTGATCGTCGAACTGGAAGCCTGCGACCTGTTAATCGTCTGCACGCCGGTGCACAACTTCACCGTACCGGCGGCGCTCAAGGTCTGGATCGACCATGTGGTGCGCATCCATCGCAGCTTTACCATCAATGCGCAGTTCGAAAAAGTCGGCCTGCTCAAGGACCGCCGCACCTTCGTGCTGGTCAGCAGCGGCAATGCGCGCAAGGGGCATGAACCGGACTTTCTCACGCCTTACATGACCACCATCCTGTCTACGGTGGGCATCCACTCGGTGGATTTCGTCTACCTGGGCGCCATGGTGCGCGGTGAAGAAGCGGTCGCTCGGGCCGTGGAACAGGCACACCTGCAGCTATCGGCGGCAATCAGCACTGGCCTATAAAATTAATGGCGCAAGAATCAGCGCCATTCCTGCACCTG
>NZ_VBVZ01000443.1 GCF_005863185.1 Pseudomonas edaphica | reverse complement strand
TATGAAGGCTTTGCCCAAGCCGACATCGGCGGCCTGGCCGTGCCTTTGGCGTTCTACGGCCAGTACGTGAAAAACAACGATGCGGTGACCGACCAGGACACCGCCTGGTTGATCGGTGCCAAATCCAAGGTGTTCGGTTTCAACCTGGACTACAACTACCGCGATACGCAACGTGATGCAGTGGTTGGCGCCTTCACCGATTCGGACTTCGCCAACGGCACCACCGGTTCGCGCGGTCACAAGCTCAAAGTCAGCTACGACATCGACAAGAACTTCGCCCTCGGCGCCACGTACTTCCTGACCAAGGCTGACTACGCCAGCCGCACGCAGCGTGATGCCAACACCAACACCTTGCAGTTGGATGCTGAAGCCAAGTTCTAAATGTGCATGCAATAACCCTTGGGCCAGGACGGCCCGAGGGGGTTTCAACAGCCTTGCGTGGGTGGGTCGATCCCCATCATCCGTTAGACTCACCCACGCGAGCCTGCCTCTTTCCCACCGTTACTGATCTTTGAGCCTTTCGGCCACCAGCCGATCAGCCAGTGCATCAGCGTCCTTTACCGGCTCCTCCGGCATGATCTTCAAAGTCGCCTGCATCAGGCGCATCTGACGAATAAATCGCCGGCAGTTGGGGCAGAACATCAAGTGATGACGCACCAGCAAACGCTCTCGAAAGGTCAATTGCCCATCGAGGTAGTCACTGGACCGCGCCACTTGTTCCTTACAGGTCAACATTCGCCCGTTTCCTCAAAATGCTCCACCGTGGCGAAGACTTTAAGCCGTGCTCGATGCAACAGCACACGGACATTGGAGAGCGAGAGGGTCAGAAGATTACAAATCTCCTCCAACTCCAGGCCCTGACGTTCACGCAACACCAGTACGCTGCTTTGCAGCTCCGACAAGCTCAGGATTGTATGCTCCAGGCATTTGCGCAGTTCATCCTCGGTCAGCAAGGCTTCCGGGGTGTCCTGGTGCCAGGCGTAAGGCGCAACGGCCCAGTGGCCGTCGTCGGGGACGAAGCGGTCATCGCCAATGGTGCCGTGGGGCGAAGGCAAATCGTCGAGCAATACTTCCCGGCGATTCTGTTTGTAGCGGCCCTTGGCAGAATTGGCAGTGATGGTCAGCAGCCAGGTTTTGAGGCTGGAGCGCCCTTCGAACTTGGCCAGGTTGCGTACCACTGACAACCAGGCGTCTTGCACCACTTCATCGGCGTGGCGCTGGCCGACAATGGCATAGGCAACCGCGCGCATGGCGCTCTGATAGGTAGTGACCAGTTCCTTGTAGGCCCGCTGCTCGCCCTTGAGCAGCCGTTCAAGCAGGTGCGCGTCGTCCGCTGCTGCCATTCAAACCTCGATCTTGCCTTGGAAATAGGATCAATGTGGGAGCTGGCTTGCCTGCGATGCAGGCACCTCGGTGGATCAGTCACACCACAGTGATGCCATCGCAGGCAAGCCAGCTCCCACATAGGCCAGCTACCAGACAAGCCAGCTCCCACATAGGCTTGTATTGATTTCAGACACCTCGTTTCATCCCTTCCTACCGCAAAATCCCATCTAACACTTCTCCCCGTGCGGCCTGTTGTCGCCCGCAAAAAACCTCGTTATAACGGTTAGTGGCATCCCGCCACCCACCCCACGAGAGCATGACCTTGCCCGGGAAGGGCAAGCTGGAGCGTTGACATGAACCATGGAAGTTTTGTCATAGAGAAGCTGTTCAAGCACTACAACGTTCATGTTGAGCAGCTAGGAAACGATTCGGAAAAAAAGACTGTCTTGATGGTCATCGGTGCGCTGTCCACCACACGCTCTTTCGCACGAACCAGTAAATGCCTGGCGGAGCATTTCAATGTGCTGCTGTTCGACCTGCCGTTCTCCGGCTATTCGCGCGAGCACAACACCGACCTCGAGCTTGTGACCAAGGACGACGAGGTGCAAATCCTGCGCGCCCTGGTGGAGCGCTTCGAGGTCAACCATCTGGTGTCGGCCTCCTGGGGCGGCATCTCCACCTTGCTGACCCTGGCCCACAACCCACCCTCCATCCAAAGCTCGGTAGTGATGGCCCTGGCGCCCAACCTCAACCAGGCGATGCTCGACTACGTGGAGCGCGTGCGCGTGTTGATCGAGGCCGATGACAAATCCGCTGTCGGCCACTTGCTCAATGAGACCGTCGGCAAATACCTGTCGCCGCGCCTCAAGCGCAACAACCATCGGCACCTGTCGAGCATGGCCACCACCGAGTACCGCCAGGCGCGTTTCCATATCCATCAGGTGCTGGCCTTGGGCGATGGTAATTACCTGCCGGCGCTGACCCGGATCGAAACCCCGGTGCACTTCCTCAATGGCGCACTGGATGAATACACGCCGGCGGCCGAGGCCCGGTTGTTCAAGCGCTATGTCGGCCGCAGCAGCTTTGCGGTCGCCGAACACACCGGCCATCTGCTCGACCTGGAGTCGCGCGAAGCGGCCATGTCGGTGCACCGTGCGCTGTTGGATTTCCTGGTGGGAGAGCATGCAACACTGTCGGAATTAGACGAACCGCCAGTGGGAAAAGGGGCGACGGATGGCGCATAATCGCCAACACATAGCCTGCTAATAAAAGGGTTCACATGCCGAATCGCGCCCCTCTCGATGCCAAGACCGCCCGCTGGCTACCCTGGGTGGTAGCGATTGCCTTCTTCATGCAGTCGCTGGACGGGACGATTCTCAACACCGCCCTGCCGGCCATGGCCCGGGACCTCGCGGAAAACCCGCTGCGCATGCAAGGGGTGGTGATCGCCTACATGCTCACCGTCGCCTTGCTGATCCCGGCTTCGGGCTGGGTGGCCGACCGCTTCGGTACCAAAAAAATCTTCTTCGGCGCGATCATGCTGTTCAGCATTGGCTCCTTGCTGTGCGCCTTGTCGAGCACCTTGACCATGCTGGTGGGCGCGCGGGTCATCCAGGGTTTGGGCGGCGCGCTGATGCTGCCGGTCGGGCGGCTGGTGGTCTTGCGTGCTTATCCGCGCTCCGAACTCGTACGCATCATGGGCTTCATCACCATTCCCGGCCTGCTCGGCCCCTTGCTCGGCCCGACCATGGGCGGCTGGATGGTGCAATACCTGACCTGGCACTGGATCTTCCTGATCAACCTGCCTGTGGGCATGGTCGGTTGCTACGCCGTGTGGAAACTCATCCCCGACTTGCGCGGCAGCGAACGCACGCGCTTTGACAGTGTAGGGTTTGTGCTGTTTGGCGCGGCGATGGTGCTGATTACCATCGCCATGGAAGGCCTGGGCGAACTGCACCTGCCGCACCTGCGGGTGATGTTGCTGCTGTTCGGCGGGCTCGCCTGCCTGGCCGCGTACTGGCTGCGTGCCGGGCATATCGATAACCCACTGTTCTCGCCGGTACTGTTCAAGACCCGCACCTTTGCCGTGGGCATCCTCGGCAACCTGTTCGCCCGGCTGGGCAGCGGCGCACTGCCGTTTCTGGTGCCGTTGCTGCTGCAGGTGGCACTGGGTTACTCGCCCTCCGAAGCCGGGATGAGCATGCTGCCCCTGGCGGCGGCGGCGATGTTTGCCAAGTCCATCGCCCGGCCACTGATCGAGCGGCTGGGCTATCGCATTGTGCTCACCGGCAACACCCTGGCGCTGGGCATCATGCTGGCCAGTATGGGCCTGGTCAGCGAACACACGCCCTACCCGCTGCTGCTGTGCATGCTGGCGGTGCTGGGCGCGATCAACTCGCTGCAATTTACCGCGATGAACACCGTCACCCTGATCGACCTCGACGACGCCCAGGCCAGCAGCGGCAACAGTTTGCTCTCGGTGGTGGCGCAATTGTCCTTGAGCCTGGGCGTAGCCTGTGCCGGTGCCCTGCTCGGCGGCTTTACTGCCGAAGCGGGCAATGACGGCGTGGAAAGCGTGCTGGGCGCGTTCCAACTGACCTTCCTCACCGTGGGCATCATGGCCATGCTGGCGGCGGCGATCTTCCTGCAACTGTCGCCAAAAGACGGCAAACGGGTGGTCAGCCGCGAGCACGACCTTGAGCATTAACAGGCTTCTCGTCTAGAACTTGCAGGGAAAATCCCACAGGGCTGGTACACTGCGCGACATTTTGTTTTGCAGAGCCAGTCCCGTGACTACCATTGCCACCGCTTTTAATACTTTGCCCCTGTCCGCCGCCATGCTGGCTAACCTCGACTCGCTGGGTTACGTCGAGATGACGCAGATCCAGGCGCAAAGCTTGCCGGTGATCCTCAAGGGGCTGGACCTGATCGCCCAAGCCAAGACCGGCAGCGGCAAGACCGCCGCCTTCGGCATCGGCCTGTTGAACCCGATCAACCCGCGTTACTTCGGCTGCCAGGCACTGGTGATGTGCCCGACGCGTGAGCTGGCCGACCAGGTCGCCAAGGAAATCCGTCGCCTGGCGCGTGCCGAAGACAACATCAAGGTACTGACCCTGTGCGGTGGCGTGTCCCTCGGCCCGCAGATCGCCTCGCTGGAACACGGCGCCCACGTCATCGTCGGCACACCGGGCCGTATCCAGCAGCACCTGCGCAAAGGTTCGCTGGTGCTGGACGGCTTGAACACGCTGATCCTCGACGAAGCCGACCGCATGCTCGACATGGGCTTCTACGACGCCATCGAAGACATCATCAGCAAGACCCCGCCACGCCGCCAAACCCTGCTGTTCTCGGCCACCTACCCGGTGAGCATCAAGCAGTTGGCCTCCAAATTCATGCGTGCGCCGCAGCAGGTGAAGGCCGAAGCCTTCCACTCCGACGACCAGATCGAACAGCGTTTCTACGAGATCTCGCCGGAAGAGCGCATGGACGCGGTGACCAAGGTGCTGGCGCACTTCCGCCCGGCGTCTTGCGTGGCGTTCTGCTTTACCAAGCAGCAAGTGCAGGAAACTGTGGATCACCTGACCGCCAAAGGTATCTCCGCCGTCGGCCTGCATGGCGACCTGGAGCAGCGCGACCGTGACCAGGTACTGGCGATGTTCGCCAACCGCAGCACTTCGGTGCTGGTGGCGACCGACGTCGCCGCCCGTGGCCTGGACATTGACTCCCTGGACATGGTGATCAACGTCGAACTGGCCCGCGACTCGGAAATCCACATCCACCGCGTAGGCCGTACCGGTCGCGCCGGTGAGACCGGTATTGCGATCAGCCTGGTGGCGCCGTCCGAAGCCCACCGTGCCCAAGCCATTGAGCAACTGCAAAAGTCGCCGCTGAACTGGGACCAAC
>NZ_VBVZ01000442.1 GCF_005863185.1 Pseudomonas edaphica | reverse complement strand
TCAGCGCGGGTGCCTGCATCAACGCGGACCTGCTGTTTTATCAGTTGCGCAAGCAGCAGATGTATCAGCCGCAGCCGGGCTGGGGCCTGTTTGCCCTCAAGCTGCTGGTGGCGGTGGCGATGATGTCGGCGGTGTTGTTGGGCCTGATGCACTTCATGCCCGCCTGGGATCAAGGCCATATGCTTGAACGCTTCATGCGCCTGGGTGTTCTGGTCGTGGCAGGTGTGGTGGTGTACTTCGGGATGTTGCTGTTGCAAGGCTTCCGTCTGCGTGATTTCAATCGAAAGTCGCTTGGCTAGAGACTTTGCCGTGATAAAACGGTTGTTTTATCGATTCGATCCATTTGGCCTGCGCTGTTGCCTGTCGTCCGGGGCCGGGTGTGGTTATAATCGACCACTTTATGAGCAAGAAGCGCGTTATGCAGCTGGTTCGAGGTCTCCACAACCTGCGCCCCGAGCATCGGGGCTGCGTCGCCACTATTGGCAACTTTGACGGTGTTCACCGTGGCCACCAGGCTATCCTGGGCCGGCTGCGTGAACGTGCGGTCGAGTTGGGCGTGCCCAGCTGCGTGGTGATTTTTGAGCCACAGCCGCGGGAATACTTTACCCCCGAGACGGCTCCGGCGCGCTTGGCCCGCCTGCGCGACAAGCTGCAACTGCTGGCTGAAGAGGGCGTGGACCGTGTGCTGTGCCTGGCCTTCAATCAGCGTTTGCAAAGCCTCAGCGCCGCCGAGTTCGTTGACCGTATCCTGGTAGATGGCCTGGGCGTGCAGCACCTGGAGGTCGGCGACGACTTCCGTTTCGGCTGCGACCGCGTCGGCGATTTCGACTTCCTGCAACACGCTGGTGTGAATCAAGGTTTTACCGTCGAAGCCGCGCAAACCGTCGAACTGGACGGCCTGCGCGTGAGCAGTACCCAGGTGCGTAACGCACTGGCGGCTGCCGACTTCGCCTTGGCCGAGCGTTTGCTCGGTCGCCCGTTCCGCATTGCCGGGCGGGTATTGCACGGTCAGAAGCTGGCGCGCCAACTGGGCACGCCAACCGCCAACGTGCAGCTCAAGCGTCGTCGTGTGCCACTCACCGGGGTTTACCTGGTAAGTGTCGACATCGACGGCCAATCGTGGCCGGGAGTCGCCAACATAGGCGTCAGGCCCACGGTTGCAGGTGATGGCAAGGCCCACCTGGAAGTTCACCTTTTGGATTTTGCCGGTGATTTGTATGACCGGCGTTTAACGGTGGTTTTCCACCAGAAGCTGCGTGAAGAGCAGCGTTTCGCCTCCCTTGAGGCGTTGAAAACGGCGATCAATGCGGATGTCGCCGCCGCCCGTGCACTAGCCGCACCTAGCGCCCATCGCTAACCGAAGAGCCTTAAATGACCGACTATAAAGCCACGCTAAACCTTCCGGACACCGCCTTCCCAATGAAGGCCGGCCTGCCACAGCGCGAACCGCAGATCCTGCAGCGCTGGGACAGTATTGGCCTGTACGGAAAGTTGCGCGAAATTGGCAAGGATCGTCCGAAGTTCGTCCTGCACGACGGCCCTCCTTATGCCAACGGCACAATTCACATCGGTCATGCGCTGAACAAAATTCTCAAGGACATGATCCTGCGTTCGAAAACCCTGTCGGGCTTCGACGCGCCTTATGTTCCGGGCTGGGACTGCCACGGCCTGCCGATCGAACACAAAGTCGAAGTGACCTACGGCAAGAACCTGGGCGCGGATAAAACCCGCGAACTGTGCCGTGCCTACGCCACCGAGCAGATCGAAGGGCAGAAGTCCGAATTCATCCGCCTGGGCGTGCTGGGCGAGTGGGACAACCCGTACAAGACCATGAACTTCAAGAACGAGGCCGGTGAAATCCGTGCCTTGGCCGAGATCGTCAAAGGCGGTTTCGTGTTCAAGGGCCTCAAGCCCGTGAACTGGTGCTTCGACTGCGGTTCGGCCCTGGCTGAAGCGGAAGTCGAGTACGAAGACAAGAAGTCCTCGACCATCGACGTGGCCTTCCCGATCGCCGACGACGACAAGCTGGCCCAAGCCTTTGGCCTGTCCAGCCTGCCAAAGCCTGCAGCCATCGTGATCTGGACCACCACCCCGTGGACCATCCCGGCCAACCAGGCGCTGAACGTGCACCCGGAATTCACCTACGCCCTGGTGGACGTCGGTGATCGCCTGCTGGTGCTGGCCGAAGAAATGGTCGAAGCCTGCCTGGCGCGCTACGAGCTGCAAGGTTCGGTCATCGCCACCACCACCGGCACTGCGCTGGAACTGATCAATTTCCGTCACCCGTTCTATGACCGTCTGTCGCCGGTGTACCTGGCTGACTACGTGGAGCTGGGTTCGGGTACTGGTGTGGTTCACTCCGCGCCGGCCTACGGCGTTGATGACTTTGTGACCTGCAAAGCCTACGGCATGGTCAACGATGACATCCTCAACCCGGTGCAGAGCAATGGCGTGTACGCGCCGTCGCTGGAGTTCTTTGGCGGCCAGTTCATCTTCAAGGCCAACGAGCCGATAATCGACAAACTGCGTGAAGTCGGTTCGCTGCTGCACACCGAAACCATCAAGCACAGCTACATGCACTGCTGGCGTCACAAGACCCCGCTGATCTACCGCGCTACCGCGCAGTGGTTTATCGGCATGGACAAAGAGCCGACCAGCGGCGACACCCTGCGTGTGCGCTCGCTCAAAGCCATCGAAGACACCAAGTTCGTCCCGGCCTGGGGCCAGGCGCGCCTGCACTCGATGATCGCCAACCGCCCGGACTGGTGCATCTCCCGTCAGCGCAACTGGGGCGTGCCGATTCCGTTCTTCCTGAACAAGGAAAGCGGCGAGCTGCACCCACGTACCGTTGAACTGATGGAAGCAGTGGCGCTGCGCGTTGAGCAGGAAGGCATCGAAGCCTGGTTCAAGCTGGACGCCGCCGAACTGCTGGGCGACGAAGCGCCGCTGTACGACAAGATCAGCGACACCCTCGACGTGTGGTTCGACTCGGGTACCACCCACTGGCACGTGCTGCGCGGTTCGCACCCGATGGGTCACGCCACCGGCCCGCGTGCCGACCTGTACCTGGAAGGCTCGGACCAACACCGTGGCTGGTTCCACTCGTCGTTGCTGACCGGCTGCGCCATCGACAACCACGCGCCGTACCGCGAACTGCTGACCCACGGCTTCACCGTCGACGAGACGGGCCGCAAGATGTCCAAGTCGCTGAAAAACGTGATCGAGCCGAAAAAGATCAACGACACCCTGGGCGCCGATATCATGCGTCTGTGGGTCGCCTCGACCGATTACTCGGGCGAAATCGCCGTGTCGGACCAGATCCTGGCCCGTAGCGCCGATGCCTACCGCCGTATCCGTAATACCGCACGCTTCCTGCTGTCGAACCTGACCGGTTTCAACCCGGCCACCGACATCCTGCCGGCCGAGGACATGCTCGCCCTGGACCGTTGGGCCGTGGACCGTACGCTGTTGCTGCAGCGCGAGTTGCAGGAACACTACGGCGAATACCGTTTCTGGAACGTGTACTCCAAGATCCACAACTTCTGCGTGCAGGAGCTGGGTGGTTTCTACCTCGATATCATCAAGGACCGCCAGTACACCACCGGCGCCAACAGCAAGGCGCGCCGCTCGGCGCAGACCGCGCTGTACCACATCTCTGAAGCGCTGGTGCGCTGGATCGCACCGATCCTGGCCTTCACCGCTGACGAACTCTGGGAATACCTGCCGGGCGAGCGTAACGAGTCGGTGATGCTCAACACCTGGTACGAAGGCCTGACCGAATTGCCGGCGAACTTCGAACTGGGCCGCGAGTACTGGGAAGGCGTGATGGCCGTCAAGGTTGCGGTGAACAAGGAGCTGGAAGTTCAGCGCGCGGCCAAGGCCGTCGGTGGCAACCTGCAAGCCGAAGTCACCCTGTTTGCCGAGGAAGGCCTGACCGCCGACCTTGCCAAGCTGAGCAACGAACTGCGCTTCGTACTGATCACCTCGACCGCGAGCCTGGCACCGTTTGCCCAGGCACCTGCGGACGCAGTGGCCACCGAAGTGCCGGGCCTCAAGCTCAAAGTGGTCAAGTCGGCCTTTCCTAAGTGCGCCCGTTGCTGGCACTGCCGTGAAGACGTCGGCGTGAACCCAGAGCATCCGGAAATCTGCGGTCGTTGCGTCGACAACATCAGCGGTGCTGGCGAGGTTCGCCACTATGCCTAATGCTTCCAGTCGTTTCGGACGTCTGGGTTTGCTCGTGCTGAGCGTGCTGGTCCTGGTCATTGACCAGGTCAGCAAGGCTCATTTCGAAGGCTCCCTGCAGATGTTCCAGCAGATTGTGGTCATTCCTGACTACTTCAGCTGGACCCTGGCCTACAACACCGGTGCTGCCTTCAGCTTCCTGGCGGACAGCGGCGGCTGGCAGCGCTGGCTGTTTGCCTTGATCGCGGTGGTTGTCAGCGCTGTGCTGGTGGTCTGGCTCAAGCGTCTGGGCCGTGATGATACCTGGCTCGCCATTGCCCTGGCCTTGGTGCTGGGCGGCGCGCTGGGCAACCTGTACGACCGCATTGCCCTGGGCCATGTGATCGACTTTATTCTGGTGCATTGGCAGAACCGCTGGTACTTCCCGGCGTTCAACTTTGCCGACAGCGCCATCACCGTCGGTGCAATCATGCTGGCGTTGGACATGTTCAAAAGCAAGAAAACCGGAGAGACCGTCAATGACTGATCAGGTATTGGCTGAGCAACGCATCGGCCAGAACACGGAAGTCACTTTGCATTTCGCACTGCGCCTGGAGAATGGCGACACGGTCGACAGCACGTTCGACAAAGCCCCGGCGACCTTCAAAGTCGGTGATGGCAACCTGCTGCCGGGTTTTGAAGCGGCACTGTTCGGTTTCAAGGCCGGCGACAAGCGCACCTTGCAGATCCTGCCGGAAAACGCCTTTGGCCAGCCCAACCCGCAAAACGTGCAGATCATCCCGCGCTCGCAGTTCCAGGACATGGACCTGTCGGAAGGCCTGTTGGTGATCTTCAACGATGCGGCGAACACCGAGCTGCCCGGCGTGGTTAAAACCTTCGATGACGCGCAAGTGACCATCGACTTCAACCACCCGTTGGCCGGTAAAACCTTGACGTTTGACGTTGAAATCATCGACGTTAAAGCGCTCTGACTGACGAAACCGGCGCTTATGGGGCCGGCTTGTGTGGGAGCTGGCTTGCCTGCGATAGCATCACCTCGGTGTACCTGATACACCCGGT
>NZ_VBVZ01000441.1 GCF_005863185.1 Pseudomonas edaphica | reverse complement strand
ATTGATTTCTTGCCTCAGCCATAAGGTAGCTATGCTTTAGCGCGTTAACAAGTTCATTCAAAACACCAGGGAAAGAGTCATACTCCCCAATGAACTCGTCAATAGTCTCTTGACCTATAACTGTTGGCTTACCGTTCCTAAATAATTGCCCCCATCCATCAACCTCGATTTTTCTCGACAGCTCCACCTCTTCCCCTTTGAGGATGCAATAGGACGCCATCACAAGGTCATCCACAACCCTCTTCATCGAGACTAATGTTGCTTCCAGCTGGAAGTGGTAATTCTGAATATCTCCATCGACAAATAATTTAAGTAATTCAAGCCATTGAAAATCGAGACGTTGAAGTCTCGTAGATATCCATATCGATGCCAGCTGCCCATTAATTAAGCCTGGAACAGATGGGGGGCGAGGTACGCATAAAGGTTCCACTTGAACGATCCGTGGAATCTGGTCTCTTGGCTCGTTACTTTGATACACGACATGGATCTGGTGCACTGCGAAAACCCTCTTCCAAATAGAGAATGCCAGCAAAATGACAGTTTGAAGATAGATAGCCAAGCATTACCGAGGCTAGATGCGAGTCAAGCCCTTCAAGTAGAGGGCTACTCATACACCGGAGCAAATCAACTTTGACCACACTTTGACGGAATGCGAGACAGTCATCAGACCAAACCCTCGACGGGTGGGCGTCTGAGGCTTATTACGCGGCCAGCCCGTCAAACAAGCGCACCGTGGCCGCTGATACCCCTGACAGACCCCAGACGGATACGGCGCTTTCGGCCCGCCTACTTTTACCTGGCCTTTACCGAATCGCTGGCGAATGTGAGACAGGCATGAGACGGATTCGGCGAGCGTGGCCGCCTGAGAACCCGCGGCGCCCCCCCTGCGGGCGGGGCTCACGCATTAGATGCGGGGAAGAGCCGTATCACATCGCCAGGACACTTTGCCGCCGGCAGACGCAAACCACTTAAAGGTGATTCCGGGCATTCGCGGCGCCGGCGCTACGCTCTCTCGAGACCAGCAGGGAGTTCGCACTGAGGCTCGCCTCTCCAAAGAGCAGACCTAGGCAGCCCCCTGCCTTCAAAAATCATGGTCGCCAAATGCCTGCTTTTTCATAGAACGCCACTGCTCTATAGCCAATACAGATAGCTTCCTGATCGAAGTAGAATGGTAGCGGGGATGAAGGCAATATGACCGTTTCCGTTATCTAAAAAGTGGCAACTATGCTTGAGCAAATTCAAAGCTTTTCCAATAGCAGTTCTGCAATCATTACAGCACTTGCAGGAGTCGTCGTGATTTTGATCACTGCCTTGGTCAAGGCCCTGGAATTTTACGATAGCCACTTCGTACATAAGCGATACAAGCGTTTGAAAGAACTACGTAGTGATCGTGTAGCGGAGAGCCCATTTACTACGTATCTCGATGATGCAATCCAGCTTGAAGGGTTTCACATCGCTTCGGGTATTCGTGCCAGCTCCGTGAAGGCAGCTGCGTTGCTGAAGCTCGCCCAGTTGGGGCTTTGGGATAGGAGGCAGATCCGCCAAGTCGCCAAATACTTGGTCATTACTCCAGAGAACCCCACACCTTTTGTCAGAATCCGGCGCTCAGACGTAATTGGCGCTTGGGTCGGAATGCTCGCAGCTATGATATTCATGGCTGTTGGAGCTATCCTGGGCATCGCTGTCATGTTGAAAGCGGGGCCGCCTTATGGATTTTTCATTGGGCTTTGTCTCGTCTTTACGTTTACCTGCGGTAGCGCTTTATTCGCCACCGGATACAACGAATACAAGAATGCAAAACGTTTTGAACAGTATCTGAGCGCCCATCCTGAAACGTTCCTTCCGCCGCAAAATCGAGAATCAACAGTAGAGTAATAGGATCTTCCAAATAACTCTGAGTGACCATAGGTGCCACAGCATGGTCATGTGGTTTGTACCATGGAGGCCTGCGGCACTTTGACGGAATGTGAGACAGGCATGAGACGAAACCCGCGCTGGTTGCGCCGTCTTACGCTTACACCGTGCGGAGGCCGTCAAAGTTAAGGGCTTTCCATCTTATCCCCCTGACAGGCCCCTGACGGATTCTGGACAGGCTCTGGACAGATGTGGAGGCCGCGGATCATCCAAGTCCGCCCAGGAGCCAACGCCTGCGCCGGCCGGCGGCAGATCCGGTAGGAGACCGGATAGCTACCTAGTCCAGAATCGGGGAGAGCCGCGACGGTCATTTGCGTGACCAGTGGCCCAGGATCGCGCTAGGTAAACGCCTCCAGAATCCTTGACCAGCCTTGACGAAATTCTTGACAGGTCTTGACGGATTTATCTGATGCCACCAACAGTTGGATCGCTGAAAGCAACGCAGGACAAAGCTTTGCGGGCATTCGCGCAGATTGCGCCAGCGCCAGCCTCGTCAAGAATTCTAGAGGTACCCGTCAAGGTAATTGCTCGATCAATATTAAGGCTCTGTTGGCGGGATGGGGTGGTGAAATACCTGGCCGTACAAATGCTTAGCGCGCCAGGCAAGACTAGACAGGCCCTAGCCGGATTTTCGCCGACAACCAGAGCCAAGTCGCCCTTTTTGCGTGGATTCCAGCGCCTGCAACGTGACGCCCAGCAAACTGAGGATTGAAGCTCGTCTAGGGAATACTTGCTCGTCCGAAACAGTCACGGAGCTGGAGCGCACTGGAGGCTACACTCGCTAACAAGGTCACCGAGAACGGAGAGTCATAGATGGATTTTTGCAGCTTATGCGAGATCAATATAACCACTGAGAATGACTCGAAAGAGCACGTCATCCCCAATAGCATAGGTGGCAGAAGAAAAATAAAAGGCTTTCTATGCCGAAACTGTAACAGCACTACAGGTGATGAATGGGACACGGAGCTCAGCAAGCAGTTGAATCCACTGTGCCTAATATTTTTCATTCAAAGAGAACGAGGAAATCCTCCTTCGCAAACATTCAAAACCACTGAAGGTAGATCTCTGACACTTCACAGCAAAGGGGGAATGTCGCCATCTAAAGTAAGCTTTGAAGAATCGACAAGTGATGGCAAAACGAGCATTAGAATACTTGCCCGAGACATCAAAGAAGCCAAGTCAATTCTGCAGGGTGTAAAAAGAAAACATCCGACCATAGATATAGAAAAATTGGCTTCCGAGTTGCTGCCTACAGATGAGTACTTATCCGGAATGCTGGAATTTAACCTTGACTTTGGTGGCCCAAAATCTGGTAAATCGCTCGTTAAATCCGCGCTGGGCTTGGCGTACAGCGCCGGCATCGCATCTAACTCATGCGAGCAGGCTATCGAGTACCTTCGGCACGATGGCAACCCGTGCTTCGGCTACTACAATGAGCAGGAATTAGTCGAGAACCGCCCTATTAATACCCCCTTGCACTGCGTAGCCATTCAAGGAGACCCCGAATCTGGGCTTCTTCTGGGTTATGTGGAGTACTTTGGTATACAGCGAATGGTCGTGTGCCTATCAGAAAAATATACTGGGCGCGCCATCTCCAAGAGTTATGCGATTGATCCCATCACAGGGACAGAGCTTTCATTGAATGTTCGTATACCGTTGAGCCTGGAGGATGTCTACGCAACATACAATTATGAGAGATACGACCCAATCAAAATGCAACAGTGCCTTGAGGCAGTGATACCTGTTGCATTAGCGATGTCAGAAGCCAGAGAGAGAGATCGTGCTTTATCTAAAGCTGTTGAATTTGCGTTTCAAAACTGCGGTGCAAATAAAGGTGAAGCTTTAACTGACGATCAGTACAAAAAGCTTTGCCGATTGATAGCGGAAAAGCTCACTCCTTATCTATTAAGATATGAAAATTAATAGAGCAAAAAAACACGATGGTCCGATTGAAATCCCGGATAACCAACAGCCGGAGGAACGAAAGTGTCCGTTATTGATTGTGATTATCTACCAGCCGACAAGGTGGTGTTTCCGCCGGAACTGGCGCGGCTGATCGTCAGGAAGGCCAGCGCAATGGCGGCGGCATTCGAGGAACAGGCGCTCGACCAGCTCACGAAGGACGCCCGGCGCGCCCTTTTGCGGGGAACTGAGCCAAGGCGCGTAATAAGGGAAATGCGCTTGTAGGCGGAAAAGGGAACCGCCGGGGCCTCGGTAGTTTTTCAAGTACCTGCCATACCGGAATGGGAGCCCAGGCTATTTACGGAGAGTCCCGGACAACACCCTTTCGCGAAGCACCCCATGAATGACCACTACCCTGATCCGGGGGGGGCTGGTGCGGGGGAATGGCAAGAACTCCTCTGTGTGGTGGAACTGCCGCACGGCGCCAGCAACATCGCCGCAAAAGTGTGGCGATGGCTCCTCACAAGTGAGGAGCGAGATAATCGGGCCACTCTTGGACTGATCCATCAAAGGAGTGGTGGTGATGACCACACCTTTGCACCGGCGGCGGGTTTATCAAGACGGCGTACCGTTCGTCGGGGATGGAGCAACGAACCTCGATAGCTTTTGCAGCCAGCGTGAAACGAGCCAAAAACGCCCCAGCAGCCAGCACCGTGTATCCCCTAGTGTATCCCTTGGAAAATAGCAGAAGGTCAAACCATTTATAAACGGGAACATTACCTCCAGGTTCAAACGGCGCCGGGCCAATACACACAAAAAAGCCCCAAGTCGAAAGACCTGGGGCTTTTTTGTAGGCAATTTTTTGCATGCCTCGCGTTTCAAGTATCCACAACCTCCAAATAATTGACCTGCGGTGTAAATAAATCTCTGCCCATTTCCCCCAGCGCCTTTCCAGGCAAACGATGCTCAAAATGTAGGAGCGGGCTTGCTCGCAAAGACGGGGTGTCAGCCAATACATGTATGACTGATACACCGCCTTCGCGAGCAAGCCCGCTCCCACATTTTTGGCCAAGTTGCTTTCAAGATTCCATTAAAAAGCCCACCACCGAGTAGTCGGTGGCGGGCTTTCTTTGAAGGCATTTATCGCTTCTGCAAGGCCTCCAACCGCGCCGGCAAGTCTTCCTCGGGGAAGCGCTCATGCAGCGTCAACAGCTTTTCATCCGCCGCTTTGGCTTGCCCCGCCATGCGCAGGTTCACAATCTCCTGCAGCCCTTCCTCCAACGAAGGCAACGCCAGCGGCGCGCGCTTACTGAGTTTTTCTGCCGGCTGATCGGCAAACGCACCGAGGGCTTCAGCCTGAACCAGCGCATGCTCAACTTTCGGCGCTGCTGCCATCCGCGCCATGGGCGCAGGCGCAGGCGCGGCATACATC
>NZ_VBVZ01000440.1 GCF_005863185.1 Pseudomonas edaphica | reverse complement strand
CTGTCCACCAGCACGGCCGGCACCACCATGTCGGACTTTATGGACCGCACGTTGGGCCTGGGCTATGCGGCAGGGTCGATGATCCTGATCGTGATCCTGATGATCATCTTTGCACTGTGGCGCTTGAGCGGCGACTCGCTGAACGTGAACAAGGTCCAGACCTTTCGCGGCGAGCTGTTTTACTGGATGGCGATTCTGTTTTCCAACACCTTGGGCACCGCGTTGGGCGACTTCCTGGCGGACGATTCGGGGTTGGGCTTTGCCGGTGGCGCCTTGCTGATCGGCTCGGCGATTGCGGTGGTGGTCGCACTCAAATACTTCACACAGATATCGTCAGTGCTGCTGTTCTGGGTGGCATTTGTACTGACCCGCCCGTTTGGTGCAACCCTGGGCGATTTTCTGACCAAACCCTCTGAAAAGGGCGGGATGGATTTCGGCACCGTTGGCTCATCGGCGGTGCTGGCGGCAGTGCTGGTGGTGATGATTGCCGGGGCGGCATATGCGCAGCGTCGGTATGGGCGTAGCGCATTAGCGGACGTTTCCTGAAACCAAATGTGGGAGCGGGCAAGCCAGCTCCCACATTTTTTACCGCGCTAAACCCTTAGTCGGTGGTGATGCGCGAGTGTTTACGGGTGTCTTTCATGGTCACGTAAACCACCAGCGACACCGCGATACACGCGGTCACATACCAGTAGTAACCCGTCTCCATGCCGATGTTCTTGAACCACAGCGCAATCACTTCAGCCGTACCGCCGAAGATCGACACAGTCAGCGCATACGGCAGGCCCACGCCCAGCGCACGGATCTCGGTTGGGAACAGTTCAGCTTTCACCACCGCGTTGATCGAGGTATAGCCGCTGACGATGATCAGCGCCGCCATGATCAGGAAGAACGCACCCCACCAGCTTTGGATAGTGTGCAGGGTGGTGAGGATCGGTACGGTGAACAGCGTGCCGAGGATGCCGAAGGCGATCAGGATCGGCCGGCGGCCAACCTTGTCCGACAGCCCGCCAACCAGCGGTTGCAGGCACATGAACAGGAACAGTGTGGCGGCCGAAATGGTGGTGGAGTCGGAGATGCTCATGCCCACCGTGTTCACCAGGTATTTCTGCATGTAGGTGGTGTAGGTGTAGAAGGCCAGGGTGCCGCCCATGGTCAGGCCGACCACAGTCATCACTTCCTTGGGGTGACGCATCAAGGTGCGCATTGCGCTTTCCTTGGCTTTTTCCTTTTTGGTGAACGACTCGGTTTCTTCCATGCCGCGACGCAGGAACAACGCGACCACTGCGCACAGCGCGCCGATGGCGAACGGGATGCGCCAGCCCCAGGCATACAGCTGCTCGGTGGTCAGGGTTTGTTGCAACACGATCAACACGGCAAGGGCGATGAGCTGGCCGGAGATCAGGGTCACGTACTGGAAGCTGGAGAAGAAACCGCGACGCTCCTTGGTCGCCATCTCACTCAGGTAAGTGGCCGAGGTGCCGTACTCGCCACCGACCGACAGGCCCTGAAGCAAACGTGCAAATACCAGCAGGATCGGCGCGCCGATACCGATGGTGTCGTAGCCCGGCGTCAGCGCGATCAGCAGCGAGCCGAAGCACATCAGCAATACCGAGAACATCAGCGCAGCCTTGCGCCCTTTGTAGTCGGCATACAGGCCCATCAGCCAGCCACCGATCGGGCGCATGATAAAGCCCACGGCAAAGATGGCAGCGGTGTTCATCAACTGAGCGGTGGAGTCACCGGCGGGGAAGAAGGTCTTGGCGAAGTACAGCGAGAAAGCGGCGTAGACGTACCAGTCGTACCATTCGACCATATTGCCGACGGAGCCACTGAAGATCGATTTGATACGGCTGGTAGTGGTGCGCTCTTTAGCCGGCGCGGCCGCCGACCCCAGAGGCAGGGCGTTGGAGTTATCCATTGAAGGATCCTTCATCTAGTTGTTTTTATGGAGCCGCACGAACGCAGCCTGGTTTGGGCTATAGCAGGAGCTGTGCCAAACAGATGAAGGCCCGGAATAGAAGGGTTACAAGATTTTTTTGAGCGGAAAGTCGCTGATGATTATTGGGTGGTGAGCGGAAATCCGCTTATGGCTGCTGGCCTCATCGCAGGCAAGCCAGCTCCCACAGGAATGCGCATTCCAACTGTGGGAGCTGGCTTGCCTGCGATAGCGTCTTCGAAAACGCCATCGAAAATAGCTAAAGAAACATCTCCCGCACCAACCCATGCCGCTGCATCTTTTCATTCAAGGTACGGCGCGGCAGTTGCAGCTCGGCCAACACCGCCTTGATATCGCCTTTGTGCCGCGTCAACGCAGCCTTGAGGCAATGCGCTTCGAACGCTTCCTGTTGCGCCGCCAGGGATTGCCCGGCCTCGACGCCTTCCGGCTCAGGTTCACCCAGGCCCAGCACTTGGCGTTCGGCGACGTTGGCCAGCTCGCGCACATTGCCCGGCCAGTCGTGGCTGAGCAGGCGCCCCAGTTGCGCGCCGCTCAACGGCTCGACGTTGCGGCCCAGGCGCTCGGCGGCGCTTTGGGCGAAGTGGTCGAACAACAGCGGGATATCTTCGCGGCGCTCGCGCAACGGCGGCAGGCGCAGTTGTGCGACGTTCAAACGGTACGCCAGGTCTTCGCGAAACCGCCCGGCGCGGGCCTCTTCGAGCAAGTCGGGCTTGGTGGCGGCAATGATGCGCAAGTCCACATGGATACTTTGGTTGGAGCCCAGCCGCTCCAGTTTTTGCTCTTGCAGCACCCGCAACAATTTGACCTGCTGGGCCAGCGGCATGCTTTCGATTTCATCCAGGAACAGCGTGCCGCCGTGGGCATATTCCAGCTTGCCGATGCGCTTGCCCTGGGCGCCGGTGAACGCGCCGCTTTCGTGGCCGAACAGCTCGGCTTCAAACAGCTGCTCGGGGATGGCCGCGCAGTTGAGCGCGACAAACGGCTTTTTTGCCCGTGGGCCAAAATCATGCAGGCAACGGGCGACCAGTTCCTTGCCGCTGCCGGTTTCGCCACGGATCAGCACATTGACCGGCAAGCTGGCCAGGTCCAGCACTTGCCGGCGCAGGGTCTGCAAACCACGGGACACGCCGAGCAGGCTCGATTCCAGCTGCGCCCGATGGTCGGCCTGTTGATGCAGGCGACGGTTCTCCAGGATCAACCCGCGTTTATCCAAGGCGCGGCGCAGGCTGTTGAGCAGTGCGTCCGGGCTGAAGGGTTTTTCCAGAAAGTCGTAGGCACCGTCGCGCATGGCTTCCACGGCCATCGGTACATCGCCATGGCCGGTGAGCAAGATCACCGGTAAGTCGGCGTCACGCCGCTGCACTTCGGCCAGCAGCTCCAGGCCGCTGAGGCCGGGCATGCGCACGTCGCTCAAAATGACGCCAGGAAAGTCTTTGGGCAGCTGTGCCAGGCATTCTTCGGCGCGACTGAACAACTGCACTTCGAATCCCGACAGGCTCAACCACTGCTCGACGGCGGTGCGAATACTCGCCTCGTCATCCACCACAATCACTGCGTTCAACATAGGTCGGGTGTCTCCAGCGCGATGGGCAAGGTCAGGGTAAATACCGCGCCGTCGCCACGGTTACCGGCGAGCAGGCGCCCACCCAGTTCATGCACGATGGCATAGGACACGGCCAACCCCAAGCCAAGGCCGTCGCCCACGGGTTTGGTGGTGAAAAATGGATCGAACACGCTGTTCAAATGGGCTTCGGCAATCCCGCCGCCGCTGTCGCTGACGCTCAGTTGCCACAGCTGTTGGTCGGCGTGCAGGCGGATTTCCAGGCGTTTGCGCGGTTTGTCGGCCATGGCGTCCAGCGCATTGCGTAGCAGGTTGATCAGCACTTGCTCCAGGCGGATCGCGTCACCGCGCACCCAGGCGGGGCGGCTCAGGTCCAACACCACACCAATGCTTTCATCGCGCAGGCGGGCGTCGAGCAGGTGCAAGGATTGGTCGACCACCGTGGCCAAATCCAGCCGTTCGCGCAGGCCGCTGGGGCTCTTGCGGGCGAAGGTCTTAAGGTGGCTGGTGAGCGCCGCCATGCGCGTGAGCATGTCGTCCAGCGGGGTGAGCGCCTTATAGGCATCGTCCACGCGGCCGTGATCGAGCAGCAGGCGCAAGGTCGCCAATTGCATGCGCTGGGTGGTCAGCGGCTGATTGATCTCATGGGCGAGGGCAGCGGACATTTGCCCCAAGGCCGCCAGCTTGGCCGACTGCACCAGGCCATCCTGCGCGGTGCGCAACGCCTGGGTGCGTTCTTCGACAAGCTGTTCAAGCTCCTCGCGGCTGCGTTGGCGCAAACGGGCCAGGCGCCAGCGTTGGTTCAGGAACAGCAGCAGGAACACCAGCGCCAGCCATGAACCGGCGGCGGCAAGGCCAGCGTTGCGTTGGTCTTCAAAGGCGAATTGCGGTTTGCGCAGCAAGTGCAAGGTCCAGCCTTCGGCTTTCAGCGGCAGGGATTCCCAGATGTAATTGGCGTTGCCGTCGGGGCCGTTGACACGCATCAGATGGCTGTTTTCGTCAAAACGCTGCAATGTCTGGGTGTCCAGCGGCTGCAGCTGTTTTTTGTCGTATTGGCGAGTTGCCTTGAGTTCGGCAAGGTCGCTCGCCGACAACGGACGCAAGTTGCGGAAACGCCAGCCCGGCTGATTGGCGATAAACACGATGCCACGCGCATCGCTGACCAGCAGCAGGTCATTACCTTGGGCCCATTCGCGCTCAAGTTCGGGGAACTCCAGCTTCACCACCATGGCGCCGAGGAACTGTTCGTGCTCATCGACCACGGCGCTGGAGAGGAAATAACCCGGAATGCCGGTGGTCACCCCCACCGCATAAAAACGCCCGGTGCCCTGGCTCAAGGTCTGGCTGAAATACGGGCGAAACGCGTAGTTGTGCCCGACATAACTGCTGGGCAGGTTCCAGTTGCTGGCGGCCACGGCCAGACCGTTACGGTCCATCAATTCCAGAGTGGAAGACTGCGCGGCACCGTTGATGCGCTCCAGCTTGCGGTTGAGCAAGTCCTGGGTGGCGGTGTCCAGCGGGGCTTTAAGGGCGCTGATCATTTCCGAATCCAGCGCCAGTACGGCGGGCAGGGCACGGTAACGTTCAATCAGGGTATGCAGTGAGTTGGCATACAGCGCCAGTTGTTGATTGGCGCGAGCGGCGTCATCCACCAAGGCCTGGCGTTCGGCATGGCGGGTGGCCAAGGCGGCGGCCAGCACGGCGCCGGCGATGATCAACAGCGAGTAGAAAGTCAGTCGCAGGG
>NZ_VBVZ01000043.1 GCF_005863185.1 Pseudomonas edaphica | reverse complement strand
GTGCTGCTTATCACGCCCTCGCAGCCCAAGGTACCCGGTTAGTCTTGGCTGCCCGTTATGAAAAGGCGCTGGCAGAAGTGGTCGAGGAATGTGCTGTACGCGGCGCGCAGGCGATCGCCGTTAAAACCGATGTGACACATGGCGACCAAATGCGCGCGCTGGCGGAAAAGGCTGCGGCTTTCGGAAATGGCCGCATCGATATCTGGATCAATAACGCCGGTGTAGGGGCCGTCGGCAGCTTCGAAAACACGCCTTTGGAAGCACACGAACAAGTACTGCAAACAGACCTGCTCGGTTACCTGCGTGGAGCCCACGTGGCGTGGCCCTATTTCAAAGGCCAGAAAAGCGGGATTCTGATCAATACACTCTCGCTGGGAAGCTGGGTCGCCCAGCCTTTTGCTGCCGCGTATTCAGCCAGTAAATATGGCCTGCGTGGCTTGACCGAAGCACTGCGCGGCGAATTGGTTGGCTACCCGAATATTCATGTGTGCGACATCTATCCCGCCGTGATGGATACACCAGGCTTTCGCGATGGCGCAAATTTTACCAGCCATGCATTGACGCCGCCGCCTCCGGTCTATGATCCGCGTCAGGTGGCGCGGGCGATGGTCGCTTGTGCGCTGCAACCGAGGAACAGCACCACTGTGGGTGCCGCCGCAACCATCGCTCGAGTCGCGCATTTTTTGCTGCCAGCCTTTCCCCAGGTATCAGGCTGGCTCACCCGCACCGCCCTACAACGGGCACCCCACTCTGCGACTTCGTCGGGTAACCTGTTTGGACCCGCCAGCGGTGAGCGCCGCATTGAAGGCGGGTGGCGGCAAACACGCCGCTTACCTTATTGGTTGGTTGCAGCAAGCGCAGCGCTGTTACTCGGCGGTGTGGTCATTGCTCGCAAGCATTCAACAAACAACAAGCCGCATAACTGAAATTTGGGGGCAGCCGCCCCGTTTAAATGAGGTAAATCAGCATGTCTTACAACTTCCAAGGTAACGCGAGCGTAATGACTGCCTCTCGTCATTTGGGCACACCATCGGATGAATGTTTGAATGAGTCAGCAGAGATCCATCTGAGCAGCAGTGGAAAACCAACGATTGCGCGTTTGGACTTCGACAAGCCACTGGATTGGCCGGGTAATCCTAACTTTGTCGCAGTCCATTTACCCGATGGCTCCACCGTGAGTGGCGTCATCGTCGATATAGATCGGCCCACGAATGCGCCCGGATGGGTCACGTTTACAGTAGATGATTGAGGTGTGACAAGCGCCGGAGCTCATCCATCGAATTGTCGGACAATTTTTTTGAATTTTTTTTGACGTCAAATATCTGTAATTCATGAGCATAGGGAGGTCTCATGAAAGATAGCAATCTATTTACCATCGAGTATCAGCTTCACGGTGAACCGAAGTCCTTCATCGTGCGCGCATCGCAAATGAACAATGCCGAGGCTTGGCATTGGGCCAGCTGCGATGCAGGTGTCGCCGTCATACCCAAATTTGGCCAACACACACTCAAGCGTGTTTCCAAGCCGATGGCGGAAAAATACGGCATCACGCAGGTACGCTGGAGCGCCGCGACGCAGGTTCAGTGGGCGGAGGGCCTTACGTGATGAACAGCCAGGCACTTGGTTATACGAAAAGACAAGCACGCGATGATGAGGTCGCGCGAAATAACGAGATGTTTTTCGAAGCCGATCGACTGGATGCGCAAGCGTACAAAATTATCGAGTCCTACAGCGGCGACGCGCAGACATGGGCGCGCTTCATCGAAGCGAAGAAAGCTGCAGATGCGCAACGCACCGCCGCTTACCAAGAGTGGATGCGCATCCATCGTACAAAGCGAAGATAGCCGTCAGCCCTGTCGAAAACAGGGCTGACGCCCGGTCAAGTATCACGCCCCTGACTCAGGGTCTTTTGAAGGCCCGCCAGGGGCGACGCCGCCTTGATCGACGTCCGCCTTCCAGGGGCGGTCGACCGTCGGGTCCTCCGATTTGTCGTTGCGCTTTGCCGTATCGGGCCGCACCTTTTGCCCGGTTTGCCCCGACGTATGGGGTTTGGATGGTGGGTTCATGACGCCTCCTCAATCACTGATATGCAGCACGACCTTGCCGTGCACATGCTCATTGGCCAGGTAATCCAGCGCCTGCACCGCAGCCTCCAACTCGAATACCTTGGCGAGGTAGACCCGCACATTGCCGGCCTCGATCAAGCCGGCGATCTCTGTCAGTTCCTCGCCACGTGGCGCCGCGGTAAACCGTGCGCCGGTCTTGCCGGCTGCCTGCGGATGGCTGGCGTCGGGCATCGTCAGGGTCGACACCAGCCGGCCCCCCTCCCCCAGCACTTGCCAGGAACGGGCCTGCGTGTCGCCGCCGATCAAATCAATCACCAGGTCAAACTCCTTGCAAATGTCCTCAAAACGCTCGGTCTTGTAGTCGATCGCGCGGTCTGCCCCCAGCTCGCGCAAGAACGGCAGGCTGTCCGTGGAGGCGGTGGCGTATACCTCGGCACCCTTGACCTTGGCAAACTGCACAGCGAAGTGGCCCACCCCGCCGGTCCCGCCATGGATCAGCACCTTCTGCCCTTGCTCGATCTGCCCGTGCTCCACCAGGGCCTGCCAAGCGGTGTGGCCCGCCAGCGGCACACCGGCCGCAACCGGCCAATCCAGTGACTGGGGGATATGCGCCAGATGCACCGCCGGTACCCGCGAATACTCGGCATAGCCACCGTCGGCGCCAATCATCGCAAACACCCGATCGCCCTTCTTGAAATCGCTGACGCCCTGCCCGACTTTTTCTACCAGGCCGGCGACTTCACGGCCGAGGGTCAGCGGGAGTTTGTCCTGCTTGACCTCCGGGTATTGGCCTTCGCGAATCTTGTAGTCCACAGGGTTGATACCCACGAAAAAGTTCTTGACCAGCACCTCGCCTGCCAGAGGCTCCGGCACCTCGACGTCACAAACGCGCATGACCTCGGGGCCGCCAAACTGCTCAATCTTGATTGCTTTCATGTTACGCACCTCGTTGTCTGTTCAAAGCACACAGGGGGGTGGAGGACCGTCGATGTCCATGGGTTCACTTGATATCGAGCAACACTGACAAACGGCATCTTCCACCCACGAATCCACTCGAACCTTTGCGTCTACCGGCCCGTCCCAACTGTATTCAGCCAAGACCCGGGAGTGCCTGATGCTTATCTACCCCAAAAGCCATTTCCAGCCCTATACCAATGCCTGCGGCGGTTGGGGCTCAGCCAAGTCGGTAATGCAGATACTGTGGCGTGAACAGGCTCTGACCAAGGCGCCCGCCGCGCTGTTCAAACAGAACAAACCCGATGGATTTGCCTGCGTCAGTTGCGCCTGGGCCAAGCCCGGCCATCCCCATGCGCTGGAGTTCTGCGAGAACGGCGCCAAGGCCACCGCGTGGGAACTGACGTCCCTCAAAACAGACCCGACATTCTTCGCCCAGCACAGCCTCACCGACCTGCGTACCTGGCCCGACTATGCGCTGGAGCAGCATGGCCGCCTGACCCACCCGCTGCGCTACGACCCCGACACTGATCATTACCGGGAAACCTCCTGGGAAGAGGCCTACCGTGAAATCGGCGCCCAACTCAAGGCCATGGACCCCGACAGCGTGGTGTTCTACGCCTCCGGGCGGGCGTCGCTGGAAACCTCGTTCATGTACCAGTTGTTCGCGCGCGCCTTCGGCACCAACAACCTGCCCGACAGCTCCAACATGTGCCACGAAAGCACTTCGGTAGGGTTGCAGGAAAGCATCGGCGTGCCGGTGGGCACCGTGACCCTGGCAGACTTCGAGCACACCGATTGCCTGTTTTTCTTTGGCCAGAACGTCGGCAGCAATAGCCCGCGGATGCTGCATCAACTGCAGGACGTGCGTCGACGCGATGTGCCCATCATCACCTTCAACCCCCTGCGCGAACGCGGCTTGGAGCGTTTCGTCAACCCGCAGTCCCCCACGGAAATGCTCACGCCCGACTCGACCTTGATCAGCACCCAGTACCATCAGGTGGCAATCGGCGGTGATACGGCAGCGATCACCGGTATTGCCAAGGCGTTGCTGGAAATGGATGACCTCGCCACCGAACAAGGCAGCCCGGCCGTACTCGATCATGACTTCATCGCCGGCCACACCGAAGGCTTCGAAGTCTTCACCACCTACGTGCGTGGTTGTACCTGGGCTCACCTCGAGCACCAGAGCGGGCTGACGCGCGGCGCACTGGAAGCCGCCGCGACCGTGTATGCCCACAGCCAAAGCGTGATGTTCGTCTACGGCATGGGGCTGACCCAGCATCGACACGGCGTGGCCAACGTGCAGATGCTGGTCAACCTGATGCTGCTGCGCGGCAATATCGGCAAGGCCGGTGCCGGGATCTGCCCGGTACGGGGCCACTCCAACGTGCAAGGGCAGCGCACGGTGGGCATTACCGAAGACCCGAAAAAAGTGCCGACGGAGTTGATCGAGCAGCACTTCGGCTTCAAGGTGCCGGAGAAAATGGGCGTGTGCACGGTGGATGCGTGCGAAGGAATTCTCAGCGGCCAGGTGCGCGGTTTTGTCGGCCTGGGCGGCAACTTTCTGCGGGCAATTCCGGACACCTCGCGCATGGAGCCCGCCTGGCAAGGGTTGCACCTGAACGTTCAGGTCGCCACCAAGCTCAACCGCACGCACTTGCTGCCGGCGCGTCACCAGTGGCTGCTGCCATGCCTGGGTCGCATCGAAATAGACCGGCAAAATGGCGTGGCGCAAACCTACACCACAGAAGACAGTACCGGCTGCATCCACAGCTGGCGTGGCAGCAGCGAGCCGGTCGGCCCTCATGTGCGCGCCGAAGCCAGCATCGTCGCCGGGCTGGCCATGGCCACCCTCTCCCATCCCTGCAACATCGATTGGCAGGCCTGGAGCGCCGACTACGCCAAGGTCCGCACGGCCATCGGGCAGATCTACCCGCAGATATTCCACGACATGGAAAGCCGTATGACCGAGCCTGGCGGCTTCCATCGCCCGATTGCCGCCGCGCAGCGCAAGTGGCTGACCCCGAGCGGCAAGGCGCAGTTCGTCAAGCCCGTGACCCTGGCCGAAGATGACGACGTGAACCTTGCGCAACCGGCACGGGATGTCCTGCAACTGATGACGCTGCGCAGCAACGATCAGTTCAACACCACCATTTACGGTTATGACGATCGCTTTCGCGGGGTCAGCGGCACGCGCGAGGTGATTTTCATGCACTGCAACGACATCGTGCGCCTGGGCTTCACGCCCGGCGCGCAGGTGATGTTGACCACTGCCATCGAACCGGAGGTCAAGCGCCAGGTCGGGCCATTCGAAATCATCGCCTACGACATTCCCGAAGGCTGCGCCGCCGCGTATTACCCCGAATGCAACCCGCTGGTGCCGCTCTGGCACCACGCTGAACGCAGCAAGGTGCCTGCCGCCAAATCGGTGCCGGTGCGGCTCAGCGCGTCGCCGACTCACCCAGGATGAACACCACCATTACCAGCAACCACAGCAGGTACACCCATCCAAACAGGCGTACCCAGCCGCGGTGCCGGTAAAGCCCTAAATAGAACAGCAACAACAGCAGGAACTGGCCGGCGGCGGCAAGCATGATCACGCCGCCGAACCCGGGCTGATAGCAAACGCACAGTATCTGCACGGCCAGCAACAGCAGCAGCGCCCCATAGACTTTCAACGCGCCCGCCTTGCTCATCTCAACGCCCCACCAGGTAGAGAGTGGGAAACAACAGGATCCAGATCCCGTCCACCAGGTGCCAATACAGGCTGATCATTTCCAGGCGCATCGCGCCCTGATGAGGCGTCAACCGGTCGCGCTTCAACGCGCTGTACAGCCACAGGGCCAGGCCGACGGCGATCAATACATGCAGCCCGTGCAGCGCCGTAGCGATGAAGTACAGGTTCATGAACAGCTGCGCCGACGGCGCCTGCCAGGTTGAGTGATCGGTAAAGCCGGGCAGCACGCCTTCGTGGATCTCCAGGCCGTATTCAACGCCTTTGCAGCCCAGGAACACCCCCCCCAATACGGCCGCACCCAGCAGACAACAGCGCACCCGGCGTGGCTCGCTGGCGGCCAGGGTCATCAACAAGCTGCTGGTCAACAACAGGACTGTATTGCCCGTCGCCAACAGGTAATGCAGGCCCGCCACGGCCTCCGCCACCCCGTCCGGATGACGCAGCCGAAAGAACCACGCCGCCATGATCAGGCTGCCGAACATCATCGCTTCGCTGGCCAGGAACAGCCACATGCCCAGGCGGGCGGCCTCGCGTTGCTGGGCCCAGGCCACGAACGGTTCGGCGGGCCTCTCGTCAGAGCGGATCACGGCGGGCCCCAGGGGAATAATCGTAGGCCTCGAAATCCACCGTTACCGGCGCTTCGAAGTTGTGCAGCGGCGGCGGCGAAGCCACGCGCCACTCCAGCCCGGCCGCCTCCCAGGGATTGATCGGCGCCCGCTCGCCCCAACGCAGGGAACCGAGCAGGTAAAAAAACGGCAACACGTAGGCCAGCGCGAGGATCGAAGCGCCGGCCGACGACATCACGTTGAGGAACTGAAAGTCCGGGTCATAACTGTGGTAGCGACGCGGCATGCCCAGGTAACCCAAAAGGAATTGCGGGAAAAACGTCAGGTTGAAGCCGCAGAAAATCAGGATCGCGGTGATCTTGCCCCACAGTTGCGAGTAAAGCCGGCCGGTCATTTTCGGCCACCAGAAATGCAAGGCCCCGAAATATCCGGCCACGGCGGCGCCGACCATGATGTAGTGGAAGTGCGCGACCACAAAATAAGTGTCATGGGCATGCAGGTCGGCGGCCAGCAGCGCAAGAAACAGCCCGGTGACGCCGCCGACGATAAATAACCCGATAAAGGTCAACGCAAACAGAAACGGCGCATGCAGGGTCAAGTCGCTCTTGTACAGCGTGGCACTCCAGTTATAGGCCTTGATCGCCGACGGAATCGCCACCAGAAAACTCAACAATGAGAACACCAGGCTGGCATACATCGACTGCCCGGCGACAAACATATGATGGCCCCACACTAGAAAACCGATCACCGCAATCGCCACGCTGGACCAGGCGACAAAGCGGTAGCCGAAAATGCGCTTGTGCCCTGCCGCCGTGATCAACTCGCTGACCACCCCCATGGCCGGCAGAATCATGATGTACACCGCCGGGTGGCTGTAGAACCAGAACAGATGCTGGAACAACAGCGGGTCGCCGCCCAGTTTCGGGTCGAACACACCGATGTTGAACAGGTGCTCGGCGGCCACCAACACCAGGGTGATCGCGAGCACGGGCGTGGCGAGCACCAGAATGATCGAGGTGGCGTACATCGACCAGATGAACAGCGGCAAGCGCATCCACGTCATGCCCGGCGCGCGCAGGGTATGCACGGTGGCGATGATATTGACACCGGTGAAGATCGACGAAAACCCGGCAATGAATACGCCGCAGATCACCGCCACCACATGGCCGTTGCTGAACATCGTCGACAACGGCGTGTAGAAGGTCCAGCCGGTGTCCACTCCGCCGAGCAGCAGCGCCAGCAAGGTGAACAGGCCGCCACCCAGCAGCAAGTACCAACTGAACAGGTTCAGGCGCGGAAAGGCCATGTCTTTGGCGCCGATCATGATCGGCACCAGGAAGTTACCGAACACGCTCGGAATCGACGGAATCAGGAAAAACCACACCATGATCACCCCGTGCAGGGTAAACGCGCGGTTGTAGCCATCGGCAGTGAGCAAATCCCCTTCCGGCGTGACCAGTTCGATGCGGATCAGGCTCGCCGCCAGCCCGCCGGCAAAGAAAAAGAAGGTTACGGTGAGCATGTACAGCACCGCAATACGTTTGTGATCGCGGGTCAGCAACCATGACCGCAGGCCCTGTGCATGCAAATAGCTGGGTTGGCTCATTGGTGTTTCTCCGGAAGTTCGCGCAGGTAAGCGACAAGCCGCTGCACGGCCTCTTCATCCAACAGATTGCTGTAGGTCGGCATGATCGGCAGGTAGCCGGCTACCAACTGTTTTTGTGGCAACAGGATGCTGTCGCGCAGGTAGGCTTCATCGGCTTTTACCTGGCTGCCGTCGGCCAGTTGCACCGAACGGTTGAACACACCGGCCAGCGGCGGCGCGTTGCCTGAGTCGTGGCAACTGGCGCAACCGTATTGGCGATACAGGGTCTCGCCCTGACGGGCAAGGTCGGCGCTGCTGCCGTTGTCTGCCAGCCAGTGCTCGTAATCGGCGGGGTTGAGCACCACCAGGCGCGCCAGCATTGCCGCGTGGTCGGTGCCGCAGTATTCGGCGCAATACACCTCGTAGGTACCGCTGTACTCAGCCTGGAACCACAACATGCTGTAGCGCCCCGGCAACACGTCTTGCTTGATACGCAGGCTGGGGAAAAACAGACTGTGGATCACGTCCTCGGAAATCATGGTCAACTTCACCGGGCGCCGGGCCGGCACATGCAGGGTGTTGATCTCCCGCTGGCCACCCTGGTGCTGGAATTTCCACATCCATTGGCGCGCGGTGACCTGCACTTCCAGCGCATCCTCCGGCGGCGTGCGGGCGATGAAAAACAACCGCGCCGACAACAGGAAGACCACCAGCGAACCTATGAACGGCAAGATGATCCAGGCCAGCTCGATAGGCAGATTACTTTGCGGGCGATGGTCGCGGTCGGCGGGACGGCCGCGCCGATAGCGCCAGATAAACACCCAGAGCGCGACGAACACCGGCACCACGAACAGCGCCATCATGGCGGTGAAGCCGATCACCAGCCAATCGACCGATACTGCGTAATCCGAGGCTTGCGCCGGCCACAGGCGCAGAAAGTGTTCGTTCATCGCGCCTCCCTACGTTCGCGCCGCACCGCCCGCAAAATCAGCAGGCCGAGCACCAGCACCGTCGACACGCCTGCCACTTGCAGCAGCAGGATGATCCGGCTGCTGTAGGTGCCGCTCTGCGGGTCGTAGTGGTAGCACAGCAATAACAGTTGTTCCTTGATGGCCCCCAACTTGCCCTGCCCGGCCTCGGTCAATGCCAGGCGCAAGTCGCTGGGCTGATAGCCCAGGCCGTAGAGCCAGCGCGACAGGCGTCCGTCGCCCGTTACCACCGCGACTGCCGAGCTGTGGGCGTATTGCTGCTGTTGCGGGTCGAAGCGATAACCGAAGCCGATCGAGTTCGCCAATGCCTGGCTGGCCGAAGCATCGCCAGTCAGCAGGTGCACGCCAGGTTCGTCAGCCAACGCTGGCCAGTGCTGGCTGAGCTTGGCCAGCTCTTCCCGGGCGGCGCCCACGTCTTCGCGGGGGTCGAAACTGAAAGCGATCACCTGGAAGTCACGGCCCAGGCGATAAGGCTGGTTGGCCAGTTGGCTGAACAGTGTCGAAAGCGCCGCTCCGCAGACGTTCGGGCAACGGTAGTACAACGGCACCAGCAATGTGGGCTGGCCGTTGAGCAAGTCGCCCAGACGCACGGGGCGGCCCTGTTGGTCGGTGAAGCGACTGTCGAGCGCCAAGGGTTGGCCGACGTGGGCCGTGTCGATTCCGGCGGCGGTAAAGGGGTCGAATGGCTGCGCGGCGCCCGCTTGCGGCAGCCAACAGCACACCAATACGACGACCAGCAGCAGGCGCTCAATGCTCATCAGGCCATCCTCGCTCTAGCAGCAATTGCCGGGCCTGTGCCAAGGGCAGGTGCACGATGTGATGCTCACGGTCGACCCAGCCATAACTGTCCAGGTGCAGACGCTGGCGGGCCAGTTGCCGCTCACCCGCCTGCCGGGGATCAGCTTGTAGACGCGGCTCAGGGGGCAATAGGCGCTGGCGTTCCAGTGTGCTCATCGGCGGTTGTTGCACCTGTTGACGATAGCCGCTCAACAACCAGGCCACGCCGCCCAGGCTCAGGGCTATGGCCACACCCAGCAGCACCATTACCCGGGCGGCTTTTTTACCGTCAAAATCGTTGGGTTGGTATTCAGCGGTCATGACGCCTCCTTTGCCACTGCCGCCGCCACACGGCAAACAAGCCCGCGGCATACACCCCCTGGCACAGCGCCGCGGTGAGGAGCATGCCAAGGGTCGCGTCGGGAAAAATCGACGGCAGGCTGATCCACATCGACTCGACAACCCCAAGCAACAAGATCGCCGCACAGCCCCACGTCAACACATTCATTCGCCCGCCCCATGGCGACGCGAGCACCACTAGGCACACCAGTTGCCCGGCGACCACCAGCGCCGTCAGTGCGCCCCACCCACCCGTCTCGCGCACGCGGTACCAGGCTGTTTCATGCGCCAGGTCCACCGACCAGATAATCAGGTATTGCATGAACTGCACGTAGATCCAGAACGCCAAGGCGCTCACCAGCAGACCGCGCAACAGCACACACTGGCGTGCGGGCAGCAGCACCACGTTCCAGCACAACACACACAACCCGGCAAAGGCTAGGCCGTCGAGCAGTTGCCGGGCAATCAACAACAGGCCGAACACGCTGGAGACAAACCCCGCCTGCAACGACATCAGCCAGTCCACGGCGGCCAGGCTCGCCACCAGCACGCACAGGATCAAACCCGCCGCACTGCGCTTGCCCACCCAGCCGTGCACCACCCAGGCAAGCCCGCCGTACACCAGAGTGCGTAACACAAAAAACCACGGCGATAACCACAGGCCACGAAATCCCGGGGCCTCCTGATCGAACCAGGGATACACCCAAGACATCGTGACCAGCACCGGCAACAGCATCGGGATAATCAACAACACGGCGCTTGCACCCAAGCGGCTGCCGGGATCCAGCAAAGGCTGCCAGCGACCGCTGACCAGAGGCGTCAGCAACGCCAACAGCAGGCAACCCAACGCGATATTGCTGCCATTGACCGCTGCCGCCAGGGCGCCCGCACCGACCCAGGCAGGCTGCCATACGCCGAGCACGGCAAGGCCGATGGCGGCAGCCAGCAACCACCACCGGCTCATTGGCCGGACTCCTCGAAGGCCTGCCGCACAGTCGGCGGCAGCGTTTGCAGGTCGGCATGCTGGCTCAACTGCAGTACACGCAAGTGGGCGACAATCGCCCAGCGCTCATCGGGCTGAATGCGCGACGCGTAGCCGTACATCAAGCCTCGCCCGTCGGCAATCACCTGCATCAGTTGGTCATCGGGGGCGTTCAGCAACCGCGGTTCGATAAACGACGGCGGTGCCGGAAAACCACGGCCCACCACCAGTCCATCGCCGAGCCCGCCCAGGCCATGGCACGGCGTGCAGAATGTTTGATAACCCGCCTCGCCACGTGCCAGCAAGTCCGCACTCAGGGCCGGCCGTTGTCGGGCCAGCGCTTCACGTTGCAGTTGCCCGCGCGCCACACTGCCGGCGGGAGGCTGGCGACTGCTGAGGCCATTGCCAAACAACGCGCCGGCGCGTTGTTCAAGCACCTTGGCCTGGCGTGACATGTCATCGCAGCCGCTGCACAGCAGCACCAGGCTCAATGCCCATGGCCAGGCATTCATGGCGCCACTTGCTGCACGCTCTGCGCGCGTTCGGCCAGCCAGGCGTGGGTCTGGTGTGCGTCAAACAGCGGGTCGCGCGCATCGATAAACAAGAAGAACCCATCATCGCTGGCCCCTTCAAACCCCTCGACGCCGAACAACGGATGATGCAAGCGCGGCAGGCGACTGCACAGCAACAACGTCAACACCGCCGCCGTTGCTGCAAACACTACGGCGAACAAAAACGTCACCACGGCGAATGAAGGCAACGCCACCAAGGGGCGCCCGCCGATGTTCAAGGGATAGGCCCACACCGAACCTAGCTGCATCACCAGCGCCAGGACGACGCCCAGCCCGGCCCCCAGGCAGGCCATGCGCCCTACTCGCCTGGCGTCGACCGCCAGTACCGGCTCCAAGGCTTCCAGCGCAAACGGCGCGAAGGCATCCAGCCGCCGATAACCCAGGTCCCACGCGCTCACGGCGGCATCCACCAAGGGCTGGGGCGCCGGGAACCGCGCGAGTAAACCCAGGCACTCAGCCATCGCCGCGCTCCTGATGCAGCGCCTGCTTGACCTCGAACGCGGAAACCATCGGCACATAGCGCAGGAACAGGCTATAGGGCACCAGAAACACCCCGAAACTGCCGATAAACAGCGTCCAGTCCCACAGGGACGGCGTGTAATCGCCCCAGCTGGAAACCAGCAGATCACGCGTCTGCGGCGGGATCAGCAGCATGAAACGCTCGGCCCACATCCCCACCAGCACGGCCAGCGCCACCAGTGCCAATCGCGGCGGGCTTTGGCGCACGTTTCGCCACCAGAGCGCCTGGAGCACCCCGACATTGCAGACGATCGCCAACCAGAAACTCCAGGCATGCGCGCCGCAGATGCGCGCAAGCAATACCTCGATTTCATGGGCGTCGCCGCTGTAGAACGGCATGAACAGATCGGCCAAATACCCGTAGGTGGTCATCCAGCCGGTGGCCAGCAACAGACAGCCGAGCATGCCCAGATGGCGTGGGGTGATCAGGCTTTGGATGCACAGCAGCCAGCGCACAACAATCGCCAGCAGCGCCACCAGGGCGAACCCGGAAAACACCGCCCCGGCCACAAAATAGGCGGGAAACAGGGTTGAATGCCAACCGCTCTGAGTGCCCATGGTCAGCAAAAACGAATAGCCGCTCGACACCGCAAACACCAGCGGAATCGCGAGGATCGCCAGCACCCGCGTGGTGCGCCGCCACAACGCCCAATGCCGTTGCGACCCGCGCCAGCCGAGCGCCAGCAAGCCATAGACCGCCTGGCGCAGCGGCGTGCTGGCCCGGTCACGAGCTGCGGCGAAATCCGGAATGGCGCCCACCATCAGGAACAGCACCGACACCGTGAGGTACGACAGGATCGCAAACATGTCCCAGGCCGTCGGGCTTTTGAATTGCGGCCATAAGCCCATTTCATTCGGGTAGGGCATGGTCCAGTAGAACAGCCAGGGACGACCCAGGTGGAGGATCGGGTACAGCGCGGCGCAGATCACCGCCATCAGCGTCATCAACTCCGCCAGCCGGTTGAGGGTATGGCGCCAGGGCCGCTCGATCAGCAACAGCAAGGCCGAGATAAACGTGCCCGCGTGGCCGATCCCCAGCCACCAGATGTAGTTGAGGATGCCAAAGCCCCAATGCACCGGCTGATTATTGCCCCACATGCCCACGCCATTGCCCAGAAGCACAGCGACCGAGCCCAGGTACACCAGCAACAACACCAGGCCGACACCGAACATCCAGCGCCAGGCAACGCGCCGGGGGAACTGCTGCAATGGCCCGAACACCTGCCGCGACACCTGCTGGTCGCTCAAATCCTTTGGCAGGAAATGCCCGGTGGCGTGCAGCAGCGGCTCAGCCTTCATCGCCTGCGCCCTCCTCCTCGATGCGTGCCAGGTAACTGGTGCGCGGCCGGGTACCGAGGGTTTCCAGCAAGCGGTAATGGCGGGGATCGCGGCGCGCGAGGCTGACAGCGCTGGCGGGGGCGTTGATGTCGCCAAACTGGATGGCCTGGCTGGGACAGGTTTGTTGGCAAGCGGTGACCACCGCAGAGGGGTCGAAATCGTCGCCGTGTTGCTTGTCGTTCGTGCGGGCGTTGCTGATGCGTTGGATGCAGTACGTGCATTTCTCCATCACGCCGCGGGTGCGTACCGTCACCTCGGGGTTACGCTGGGCCTGAATCGACGGCGCGGCGTCGGCGCTCCAGTCCAGCCAATTGAAGCGCCGCACTTTGTACGGGCAGTAAGAGGCGCACGTGCGGGTGCCTATGCAGCGGTTGTAGACCATCTGGTTCAAGCCATCGCGGCTATGCACGGTGGCGTTGACCGGGCAACCGGTTTCGCAGGGCGCCTGCTCGCAGTGCATGCAGGGCAATGGCTGGAAGCGCGAACGCGGGGCCTCCAACGGCCCCTGGTAATAATGGTCGATGCGCAGCCAGTGCATGCTGCGCCCCTGGGCGACCTGCTCGGCGCCGACCACGGCAATGTTGTTCTCGGCCTGGCAGGCCACCACACAGGCATTGCAACCGGTGCACAGGTCCAGATCAATGACCATGCCCCACTGCGGGCCACTGTCGACCACCGGGCTGTAGAGCGACGCGGGAATGGCCTGCGTCGCGAGTTGTGGTTTGGCTCGCGAGACCACACGGATGGGCGGTTCTTGCGCTTCAGGCAACCGGTGATGTAACTGGGTGGCCGCCAAGGGAAAGTGCTCGCCGGTGCTTCGTAGGGAGGCACTGACGGAGAATTGCTCAGTGGGCTTCACCGCGTGACCCAGGCCATTACCGACGCGCCCGGCGTGGCTGCGACCGTAGCCGGTGTATAAGGCAATGACCTGGTCGGCCTGCCCGGGTTCAACCCAGGCCGGTCCGCGCACGGTCTGATCGGCCAGCGTCACCTCCACGCCGTCACCGTTGCTCACGCCCAACTGTTCGGCCAGGTGTGGCGAAAGCCCGATCACACTGGTCCAAGTCAGGGTGCTGATGGGCTTGGGCAATTCCTGCAGCCAGCCGGAGTTGGCGAAGCGCCCGTCCCACACGGTCGGGTCGGGACGGATTACGGCCTCTAATCCTTCGCCGACGTCGGCCGCCGCGAGGGTAATTGGCGTTATTTCCTCTACCTTGACTGGCGCTGGGGCCGGTTCAATCCAGCCATTGGCCAATGCCTCGCGCCATTGTTGCTGCGCGATATGCGCCCAGGTTGCGCGCACCAGCGCCAAGGCATCGGCCTCGGTTGAGTGCATCAGCAACTCGAGGACCTGATGCAAGGTGCGCGTCGAATACATCGGTTCGATCAGCGGCTGGACGATGCAGGCACTGCCGTCCGCCGCGCGGCCATCGCTCCAACCGTCCAGCGCATGATTGAGCGGCAGGTGCCAATGGCACTGCGCGGCGCTTTCGTCGTAGTAAAGCCCGGCATGCAAGCGAAATGGCACCTGGGGCAGCACATCTTGCAGGTAGGCATTTAGCACCGGATTGCAGTCGAGTATCAGCAAATGAGTCACCGCTTCCTGGCTCAGTTGCGCAAGCGAACCCCACGATTGATTGGGCTCGTAACCCAATAACCTCGGCACCTGCCAGTCCAACGTTTGGCCTGCGTGCCCCAAGCGCTGGTTAAGCTGCATGACCTGCGCCTGCAACGCCTCGGATGCCTGCTGGCTAATACCGATCAGGCCGCGCCCCGGGTGGGCCTTGAGCGCAGCTGCGGCGTCCTGCACCCACTGCCGTTGCGCCGGGTTCAGGCGCGGCGTTCCGGGCAGGTCCTGGCTCAGCGCCTGGCTCAGCGCAAGCAGCAGGCCGGGCAACTGCGACGGTGCCGTGGGCAAGCGCGCGGTGGCGGCAGCGCCGGTGAGGCTCGGAACACTTTCAGCCACGAATACCAACGCGGCGCCCTCACCCTTCGCTGCCTGGCGGCGACGTTCAGCCCAGCCGCGCTGGAGCACCGTCTGATACGGACCGCTGCCCAGCGGGTCATACTCCAGGCACACCAGTACCTCGGCCTGTTCCAGGCGAACGTGCGCGGCCAATGGCTGACCGAACGCGCGTTCGCTTGCTCGCAGGGCGGCCGTCTCGGCAAAGGCTTCGCCATGGTACAGGCGCACCTCAGGCCAGCGTTGTTGCAGTTGGTCGAGCTGGCGCTTGAGGGTCGGTGAACTGCTGGCCCCACAGACGATGTGCAAGCCCTTGCCGCGAGCGCTGTCCAGCACCTGCTGCTCGTGGGCCAGCGCCGCGCGCACATCCGGCCAACTGGCTTCCCGACCTTTGAAACGCGGCGCCTGGGAACGGTCCGGATCATAGAGTTGCAGGATCGCCGCTTGAGTAAACGCATCGCAGGCGCCGCCCGACACGGGATGGTCCGGGTTGCCTTCAAGCTTGATCGGTCTGCCTGCAACGGTCTTGCCCAACACGGGCTGGGCAACACCGCCAAACGGGATGGCGGTGGCGTACCAGGCCGGCACGCCTGGCGTCAGATTGACCGGCTGACTGACCGCCGTCACTGCCTGTTCCGGGGTCTTGCCACAGGCGGCCAACCCCGCCATGGCGATGGACGCTGCCATCAACTGCAGGAAACGCCGTCGATCCATCAGCGGCGCCACACCTGCAAATTCCGCCTCTATCAGCGCTTGAGCGTCAGGGGACTCGGCAAGCGCCTCAAGCCCGCGCCAATAGGCCTGCCCTTCAAGTCCGGCCAGTTGTTCACGCACAACGGAGAAGTCCAGCGGCTTACTCATCGGTGGCACGTCCCGCAGTCGGTAAGGCCCCGGGTATCGATGTGCCGCGCGATCATCAGGCGCTCACCCAATTGGCGACGGTCCTCGGAAGGTTTCCACTGCATATTGGTGACCTGCTCCAGGGGACGCAGATGGGGCGCCGGGTCACGGTGACAGGCCAGGCACTGGCCCATGTTCAGCGGTTGCGCCTTGAACATCAGTTGCATGCGGTCGACCTGACCATGGCATTCACTGCAGCCGACGCCGGCGTTCACGTGTACGCCGTGATGGAAATACACGTAGTCCGGCAGCTTGGCGACGCGTTGCCAATGCAGGGGCTCAAGTTCACGCAGGCTCTTGCGCAACGGCTCCAGCACATCGGCGTGTGTCCATACCTGGGAATGACAACTCATGCAGGTTTCGGTGGGTGGCAGGCTGGCCATCGCGGAGGACTGCACCGCGCTGTGGCAATAACGGCAGTCGATCTTGAGTTCGCCCGCATGGTGGGCATGGCTGAAGGGCAATGGCTGCTCGACCGCCCAGTTACGCCCGGTGCGGTAGTCGGTGCTGTCCAGAGTCAACGCCACAAGCAAACCTCCCGAGAGCCCGGCGATCAGCAGCAACAGTCCTGCGCGCAGCCAGGTATCAGCCGAGCGCCTGAAAATCTGCGTCATTGCCGGATTCTCATGTCCATGTCCTTAACGCTTTGGCTGCGCGGGTGCGCAGGCGTTCGTTATTTTTTTGCGCCTCCTGGCAGAACGCTGGCCAACACTTGCTTGGCGGTTTGCACAATCACCCCGGCTTCATCCGGGTCGCCTTTGAGCAACGTGGTGGCGAACTTTTTGGCCTGTTCCAGTTTGATATGCGGGGGAAGTGGCGGCACGTCGGGGTCGGTCTTGAACTCGATCAGCACCGGTACATCCGAGGCCAACGCCTGTTCCCAGGCCGCAGCCACATCTTCCTCGCGCTCGACGAAAATCCCCTTCAGCCCCAGCGAAATCGCAAACAGGTGATACGGCACGTCAGGAATGGTTTGCGAAGCCTCAAACTTGGGGTCGCCTTCCATCACGCGCTGCTCCCAAGTGACCTGGTTCAGGTCTTCATTGTTGAACACCGCACAGATCCATTTAGGGCTTTGCCACTGCCGCCAGTATTTGGCCACGGTGATCAGTTCGGCCATGTTGTTCATCTGCATCGCGCCGTCGCCCACCAGCGCGATCACGGTGGTCTGCGGGTGCGCAAACTTGGCGGCGATGGCGTACGGCACGGCTGCCCCCATGGACGCCAAGCCACCGGACAGGGAACATTGCATGCCACGGCGGATCTTCAAGTCGCGGGCATACCAGTTGGCACAGGAGCCGGAATCGCTGGTGATAATGGCGTGGTCGGGCAAGCGTGGAGACAGCTCGTAGACCACGCGTTGCGGGTTGATCGGTTTGGCTTTTGCCAGCGCGCGTTTCTCCAGGGTTTTCTCCCAGCCAGCACGCCAACCCTCGACCTTTTTGCGCCATTTACGCTGAGTCTTGTGGGTGAGCAACGGCAACAGCGCAGCCAGGGTCTCGGCGGCATCGCCCACCAGATTCACCTCCATGGGATAACGCAGGCTTAACATGTCGGGTTGCAGGTCAATCTGCACTCCACGGGCCTGGCCTTCCTTGGGCAGGAACTCTGAGTAAGGAAAACCCGAGCCGATCATCAACAAGGTGTCGCATTCGGTCATCAGCTTGTAGCTGGGCTCGGTGCCCAACAGGCCGATGCTGCCGGTAACCCAGGGCAAATCATCAGGGACTGCAGCCTTGCCCAGTAGCGCCTTGGCCACCCCGGCGCCAAGCGCTTCGGCGACGGCGATGACTTCATCGGTGGCCGCCAGCGCCCCTGCGCCGACCAGAATCGCAACTTTCTCACCGGCATTCAGCACGTCTGCGGCGCGCTGTAGATCCGCCTCATACGGCACCACTCGCGGTTTTGAATAACCCACCCCCGAGTGCACTGTGCCGTGGGCCCTGGCGGCCGGTTCGTAGGTCGCCTCCTGCAAATCGTTGGGTAGGATGATCGCCGTCACTCGGCGCTCACCGACCGCCGTGCGTACGGCCCGGTCCACCAAGTGACGCACCTGGGATGGCACCATAGCCTGCTGCACAAATGCCCCTGCCACATCCTTGAACATCGACACCAGGTCCAGTTCCTGCTGGTAATGCCCCCCAAGCGCAGCACGCGCCTGCTGCCCGACAATCGCCAGCACCGGCATATGATCCATCCGCGCGTCATAGAGCCCGGTGATCAGGTGCGAGGCTCCTGGCCCTGAAGTCGCGATACACACGCCCAGCTCCCCCGTGAATTTGGCATGGGCCGACGCCATGAACGCGGCCATTTCCTCATGACGGGCCTGAATGAACTCGATCTTGCCCCGCGCCCGGCTCAACGCGCCAAATACACCATTGATACCATCACCCGGGTAACCAAAGATTCGGGTAACGCCCCATTGGCTGAGCCGCTCAACCAGAAAGTCGCCTACTGTCGTCGTCATCGAATGCCTCGCTTCATTCAAAGAATGGGTTTGCCACCTGTTACGCCGTAGCGTTCACCGGAGATATAACTGCCCTCATCCGACGCCAGCAGTACGTAGATGGGCGAGACTTCGACTGGCTGGCCGGGGCGCCCCAGCGGTGTATTGCCACCAAAGTTCTTGACGGAGTCCTCGGTCATCGTCGACACGATCAATGGCGTCCAGATTGGCCCGGGCGCCACACTGTTGACGCGAATACCGCGTTTGCCGAGCATCTGCGCCAGGCCCGCAGTGAAGTTGGCGATCGCGCCTTTTGTGGCCGCATAGGGCAACAGCGTGGGGTTGGGCGCATCGGAATTGACCGAGCTGGTGTTGATGATCGAACTGCCCTCGGCCATGTGCGGCAGCGCGGCCTTGCAGATGCGAAACATCGCGGTGACGTTAACGTTAAAGGTCTTTAGCCAATCTTCATCGGGGATGTCTTCCAGACTTTCGTAGGTCATCTGGAACGCCGCGTTATTGACCAGCACATCAATGCGTCCGAACTTCTCCACGGTGTCACTGACGATCGCCGTGCACTGATCCGCGTTGCCCAAGTCACCGGGTAACAGCAAGCATGGACGACCGGCAGCCTCGA
>NZ_VBVZ01000439.1 GCF_005863185.1 Pseudomonas edaphica | reverse complement strand
GGGCCTGCTTGCATCTCGGTTGCTGACCCACTGCCATCGCAGGCAAGCCAGCTCCCACAGTGGTTTTGTGCAAGGTTTGAACAGGGTGTCGTCGGAGATTTCCCACGTGTTGTCGCGCTGTGCGTGAACTTGTTGGACGGTCTTGGGGTGGCTAGTCTTTGGCCTGTCGCTGCAAATTCAGTGACAGGGCGTAGGAACCCTTTTATGTACCCTTGGCGTCATAGCGCCACCGTCTGATTGCGGCGTTTTTTTTGTGCCCGTACTATCAGTCGCGGCGGCTATGCGCGGGCACGTTTCGACGTGGCTGAGATCCCTGGGTACTCGGTTCCTACCCCGCGTATGGCTGCCACCCATGCCCGTAGGAAGGCTGTTGGCAGCTCCTGTTCATACCCGGAGTTGTCCCAATGCAATCACTTACCCCTGATCCACCGATCACACCCAAAGTCTTCACCCGCCACCATCACCAGCTGCACGCTGTGTTGATAGACAACCAGCCATGGTTCAGCGCCTGCGACATCGGCCACCTGATGGGCCTGCACCTGAACCCTGCGTTACTGCGCAAGCTCGATCCCGACCAACAACTCACCCTGCCGCTGATCACTCATGGCCACTGTGCGCCGACGTTGATGGTCAGTGAGTCTGGCGTTTATGCGCTGCTTATCTACCACTACTACCCGGAGAATCGGTGCCTGCGCCAATGGTTGACCCATGAGGTGGTGCCAGCCCTGCGCTGACAGCAAAAGCCACACAAAGCTGGTGGCAGAGTTGCCGGTTTTGCTCCAGCGCAAATGATCGTTCCCACGCTCTGCGTGGGAATGCCTCCTGTGACGCTCTGCGTCACGACCTCAACAGCGGGACGCAGAGCGTCCCGGGCTGCATTCCCACGCGGAGCGTGGGAACGATCACAACACAAAACAAATGTGGGAGCTGGCTTGCCTGGGATAGCGGCAGGCCAGTCAACATCTTCGGTGACTAACACTCTGCTATCGCGGGCAAGCCAGCTCCCACATTAGGTTTACGGTGTAGCTCTGGATCAGAACGCCGGCAGAATCGCGCCTTTGTACTTCTCAAGAATGAACGCTTTCACTTCTGGCGTGTGCAGGGCTGCAACCAGCTTCTTCACCGCGTCCGAATCCTTGTTGTCGTCGCGGGTCACCAGGATGTTCACGTAAGGCGAGTCGTTGCCTTCGATCACCAGCGCATCCTTGGATGGGTCCAGCTTGGCTTCCAGGGCGTAGTTGGTGTTGATCAGCGCCAGGTCGACCTGGGTCAGCACGCGCGGCAGGGTGGCGGCTTCCAGTTCGCGGAATTTCAGGTTTTTTGGGTTGCCGCTGATGTCCTTGATGGTCGACAGGATGTTGGTCGGGTCCTTCAGGGTTATCAGGTTGTGCTTGGCCAGCAGCAACAGGGCGCGACCGCCGTTGGTGGCGTCGTTCGGGATCACGACGTTGGCGCCGCTTGGCAGGTCTTCCAGCTTTTTGTACTTGCTGGAGTAGGCGCCCAGTGGCTCCAGGTGTACCGCGGCAACGCTTACCAGGTGAGTGCCCTTGGTTTTGTTGAACTCATCCAGGTACGGCTGGTGCTGGAAGAAGTTGGCGTCCAGGCGTTTTTCAACCACCTGTACGTTCGGCTGCACGTAGTCGGTGAAGACTTTGACCTGCAAATTAACGCCTTCTTTGGCGAGTGCAGGCTTCACGAATTCGAGGATTTCCGCGTGGGGCACCGGCGATGCAGCGACTGTAATAGTCTCGGCAGCATGGGCAGAAAACGCGGCAACGGCGGCGAAAGCAACCAGTAGTTTTTTCATCCAACAAGCTCCTTGTTCGGGCATGTGCCGGCGGGGGCCGGCAATGGCGGTTATTTTCGAGAGTAGTGTGTCACCAGCTTATCGCCGATGGTTTGCAGAATCTGTACCAGCACAATCAACATCACGACGGTGACGACCATCACGTCGTCCTGGAAACGTTGGTAACCATAGCGGATCGCCAGGTCGCCCAGCCCGCCAGCACCCACGACGCCTGCCATGGCGGTGTAACCCACCAGAGCAATAGCGGTGACGGTGATGGCCGCAATGATGCCGGGTTTAGCCTCTGGCAGCAGTGCCTTGGTGATGATCTGCCGAGTGGTGGCGCCCATGGCTTGAGTCGCCTCGATGATGCCGCGATCCACCTCGCGCAATGCGGTTTCCACCAGGCGCGCGAAGAACGTCGAAGCGCCCACCACCAAAGGTGGAATCGCGCCGGCCACACCGAGCGAAGTGCCGGTGATAAAGATCGTCGTAGGGATCATCACAATCAGCAGAATGATAAACGGCAGAGAGCGTATGGCGTTGACGATAAATGCCAGCACGCCATAGGTGGCTTTCTGCTCGAGCAACTGACGTGGGCTGAACAGAAACAGCAGAACGCCCAGCGGCAAGCCAACCAGTACGGTGAACACCAGCGAGGTGCTGAGCATCAGCATGGTGTCGCCGGTGGCAACCCAGATGTCGGCCCAGTCAACTTTGTCGAAGTAATGCAGTAACACGTCCATTAACGCAGGACCTCCATATGCACATCGGCTGCGGTAAAGCGGGCGAAGGCCGCTTCCATGTCACCGCCGGTGATGGCCAGGGTCAGTTGCCCGTAGGGGGTATCTTTGATGTGGTCGATGCGACCGGCAAGGATGCTGTAGTCCACTCCCGTTTCGCGGGCGACGGTCCCCAGCAATGGCGCGTAGGTCGCTTCGCCCTGGAACGTCAGGCGCACGATGCGGCCCGGTACATGGGCAAACACATCACGCTGCTCGCCTTCATCGACTTGCTCGGCTTCTTGCACAAAGCGCTTGGTGGTCGGGTGCTTGGGGTGCAGGAACACCTCGGCCACCGAGCCTTGCTCGACGATCACGCCGGCGTCCATCACGGCGACCTGGTCGCACACGCGGCGGATCACGTCCATTTCATGGGTGATCAGCACGATGGTCAGCTTCAACTCGCGGTTGATCTCGGCCAACAATTTGAGCACCGAGGCGGTGGTCTGCGGGTCGAGGGCGCTGGTGGCTTCGTCGCACAGCAGAATTTTTGGCTTGGTCGCCAGGGCGCGGGCGATGCCGACGCGCTGCTTCTGGCCGCCGGACAACTGCGCCGGGTACTTCTTGGCATGGTCCGACAGGCCCACGCGGGCGAGCAGTTCAGCCACGCGCAGGTCGATGTCTTTACGCGACAATTCGCCGGCCAGGGTCAGCGGCAATGCCACGTTGTCGGCAACGGTCTTGGACGCCAGCAGGTTGAAGTGCTGGAAGATCATCCCCACTTGCTGGCGAAAACGGCGCAGGCCGTTGGCGTCCAGGGCGGTGACTTCCTCACCGTCGACGTTGATCTGACCGCCGCTTGGCTGCTCCAGGCGATTGATCAGGCGCAGCAGGGTACTTTTGCCCGCACCGGAGTGGCCAATCAGGCCGAACACCTGGCCGTTTTCGACGCGCAGGCTGGTGGGGTGCAGGGCGGGGATTTCCTTACCGGCGACGCGGTAGGTTTTATGGACGTTATGAAACTCGATCACGTAGCGAACCTTGTGGGGCGCATTGAAAAGGGATCAGCGGTTAGCCGGGCGCGCATTTTAGCCTGTCCGTATAGCGTTTCTTAGCATTTATTTCGCATTCAACCAGCGATTTGGCAATAACGCGATCAAAGGTCATAAAAAAGGAACGGCCCAAAACCCCATCAGTCACTACTTAAGCAACTCAATTTCCCAGGTGCCGTGCCTGGGGGTTTGCTCAAACGAGCCGGGGACCGCTCTGGCCACTTTGAATAAGGAGTTTTGACTGATGAGTACCAAGAAGCCAGCCACCCCGCCTAAGAGTGAGCTTGCGGGCACCGATACCCTGGACCGTGGCAACACCAACGCCAAGCTGCAGGCCCTGGAAGAATTTCGCTCCGATGCGACCGGCCAGGCGCTGCGCACCAACCAAGGCGTAAAGATTTCCGATAACCAGAACACCCTCAAAGTCGGCGCCCGTGGCCCCTCGCTGCTGGAAGACTTCATCATGCGTGAAAAAATCACGCACTTTGACCATGAGCGTATCCCGGAGCGCATCGTGCATGCCCGTGGCACTGGCGCCCATGGTTATTTCCAGACCTATAAGAACCATTCTGCGCTGAGCAAGGCCGGGTTCCTGCGTAACCCGGAGCATAAAACCCCGGTGTTCGTGCGCTTCTCCACCGTGCAAGGCCCGCGTGGTTCGGGCGATACCGTGCGTGACGTACGCGGCTTTGCCGTGAAGTTCTTCACCGACGAAGGCAACTTCGACCTGGTGGGCAACAACATGCCGATCTTCTTCATCCAGGATGCGATCAAGTTTCCGGACTTTGTGCATGCGGTAAAACCTGAGCCACATAACGAGATTCCTACCGGTGGCTCGGCCCACGATACGTTCTGGGATTTCGTCTCGCTGCAGCCGGAATCGGCGCATATGGTGCTGTGGGCCATGTCTGACCGTGCCATTCCAAAAAGCCTGCGTTCCATGCAGGGTTTTGGTATTCACACCTTCCGGTTGATCAATACCGAAGGCAAGTCCAGCTTTGTGAAATTCCATTGGCACCCGAAAGTCGGCACCTGCTCGCTGGTGTGGGACGAAGCGCAAAAGCTTGCCGGTAAAGACACCGACCACCACCGTCGCGACCTGTGGGAAGCGATCGAGGGCGGCGACTACCCTGAGTGGGAGTTGGGCGTGCAAATCGTTGCCGAAGAGGACGAACACAAGTTCGACTTCGACCTGCTTGACCCGACCAAGATCATCCCCGAAGAGCTGGTGCCGATAACCCCGCTAGGCAAAATGGTGCTTAACCGCAACCCGGACAACTTCTTTGCCGAGGTCGAGCAGGTCGCCTTTTGCCCAGGCCATATCGTGCCGGGTATCGACTTCACCAACGACCCGCTGCTGCAAGGCCGTCTGTTTTCCTACACCGATACGCAGATCAGCCGACTCGGTGGCCCGAATTTTCATGAGCTGCCGATTAACCGGCCGGTCACGCCTTTCCATAACGGCCAGCGTGATGCCCAGCACCGCACCGTGATCGATAAGGGCCGTGCGTCCTACGAGCCGAACTCGATTGATGGCGGTTGGCCCAAAGAAACGCCAGCGGCGGCTCAGGATGGCGGGTTCGAGACTCATTACGAGCGCGTTGACGCCAACAAGGTACGTGAGCGCAGTGAGTCGTTTGGTGACCACTTCTCGCAAGCCACGCTGTTTTTCCACAGCATGAGCCACCACGAGAAAGAGCACATCATCGCGGCCTACAGC
>NZ_VBVZ01000438.1 GCF_005863185.1 Pseudomonas edaphica | reverse complement strand
CGCCAGCCACACCTGACGCTGCATGGTCTCGCCCATCAACCCGGGCAACGCCACCAACCCACGGTCGAAGCTGCCCATGTAGTGCGGCAGCAGGCCAATGCACGCGCCGCAACGAATCATCTCCAGCATCAGCGAATAGGCCTGCACTTTCACCACCGCCGCCAAGCGCTGTTCGACCACGCTGTTCCAGGGTTGCAAGGCCTCGACCTGCACATCCGGCTGCCACTGCACCAGCATGTAGTCATCCAGGTCTTCCACACTGTCCGGGCGCGTGGTCAACCGCGAATAGCGCTTGGCGATATGCGGCAAATACTGCAAAAGCGCCAGGCGCCGCGGCGGCTCGGTGGCAAAACTCGGCCCAGGTACCGGCCCGTCGGCATCCGACAGCCATAACACCACGTCCACATCCACCGCCTGCAACGACAATTGGCTGTCGATGGAGATGATCTCCAGACGCACACTGGCATTGCGGCGCAACAACGCGATCAGGTCGCGGCCGAGGATGTCATGCAGGATCGGCTCAGCAACGGCCAGGCGTATCAGCGGCTGTTGCACCATCACCGGCAGGCGCCGCTCGCGAGCCAGGCTCACCAGTTGCGCTTGCAGTTGCAAGCCGTCGCGGCTCAGCGCCAAGCCATTGCCTTGATAGCTGAACAGTGAACGGCGCAGTTGCTCTTCCAACTGCGCCAGGCGCTTGCGCAACAGCGTGGCCTTGATATTCAAACTGCGCGCGGCTTGCATAAAACAGCCACACCGCGCGCTGACCAAAAAGTAGCGCACCACCTCCGGCTCGATCTCCTCTGCCAGGGCCAGCCAGGTGCTGCGCGGCTCGTTTGGCGCGCGATAGGCTGCAGCCCCCTGAGGGCCGGACGGTTCTAAATATGCCATGGGAGACTCCCTGTCGTGTCGGTCGATACATCCAGTGCCAAGCCAGGCCGGTGTTATTCCAGCACCTTGTTCAGCTCGGCACCGTCAATGCTCAAGGTCGCGGTATTGAGCATGCCTTCCAGGTAGGCCTTGGCGATCTGTTCCTGGCGTTGGGCGCGCAAGGCTTGGGTGAGGCGTTCGCGCAGCTCATCAAGGCTGGCGGTGCGTGCCGGTTGCTGGCCGGTCAGTTTGAGCACATGAAAACCGGCCGCGCTTTGCAGCGCATCCGACACCGCGCCGACTTTGAGGCGCGAAACCACGCCACGTACTTCCGGCACCAGTTGCTGCAACGGTTGCAACCCGGAGTCACCGCCTTGTTGAGCGGTGCCAGGGTCCTGGGAATATTGCGTGGCCAGGGCGGCAAATTCAGCCGGTGCAGCCTGGGCCTTGCGGCTCAGTTCCTGGGCCTGGCGGCGCACGCTGTCGAGGTTTTGCGGGTCATTGACGGCGAGGAAAATCTGGCTGACCCGGTACAACGGCGGCGTCATCCATTGGGCATTGCCGCTGTCGTAGGCCTGCTGCAATTCAGCCGCGCTGGGGTAGTCGGCCGGCACTTGGCTGACCGACAGCATGTAGTCACGGAACACTATCTGCTCAGTGGCGGCGCGGGTCTGCTGCTCCACCTCCGGGCGCTGGCGCCAGCCCTGGGCATCCGCCTGTTCGAGCACGGCTTTTTGCGCCAGGCGTGAACGAATCCAGGCTTCCAGTGCGCCACGGTTGCCGCGCAGTTGTTCGCGGGTTTCAGCCGGCAAGCCGGCCAATACGCGTTGCAGTTCAGGCAGGTCGATCTGCTGGTTACCCAGGCGCGCCACCGCCGGGCCTGCGCCTTCGGTGTTCACGCCCGGCGCCGGCTGCTGAGCGGCGACCGGGTCAGCACCCGGTCGCAGACTCAACCCTACCGCCACGACCAGCAATGTCAGCGCACCGGCGCCGACCAGCAGGGTTGGTTTTTTCACAGGACAGGCGCCTCTTCATCCACCGGTGCTGCGGCCGCCTGGGCCTGCAATTGCGCGGCTTGCTGGCTGTAATCGCGCAGGTACACGATAAACTCCTGCAGCAGTCGGTCCCACAATTCCAGTTGGCTGCGCAGGTGCGCGGCGCCCACGCCGGCCACCACCACGTCCATTTCCATCAGCAAAAATTCACCCTGCAACGACAGGCGGGCAAAGCGCCGCGAGGCGTTCCACACCTCGGCCAGCCCCTTGGGCAGTTCACCTTGTACTCGCAGCGCGCAGCTGTAGGTGAAGTCTACGTAGCTGCCCTGCTCGGCCGCCGCGTTACCAAAACGCACGGCAAAACCGATGCCCTGGCTGGCGCTGAGCAGTTGCACGATGCCGTTCTGTTCGGTCTGGTTGACCCGGTAGCCGGCTTCCTGCAGCAACTCGGTGAGGCTTTGCGGGGTGACGCTGGAGATCAGTTGAACATCGCTCATAGTGTCTCTTCCTTGTTGATCATTGATTAAGGGCGGTGTGCGGAGCATCAAACCGATTAAGGTATAGCTCATCTCCAAAACCCTGGGCCAGTTCCTCGAACTTGACCCGCGCGCTGCTGGCGAACGGCTGGCGGATGCTCATCACCTCGGCCACGTCGATTTTTTCGTAAGCCGCCAGCAGTTGCCGGGCCACGCCGTACATCTGTTGATTCTTGGCTGAACATTGCTGCACTTGTGTGTCACGTTCGCTCAGTTGCGCCTGCAGGCGGGCACGTTCGGTTTCCTTGCCCTTGGCCAAAACCAAGAGCTCGTCATAGGCCTTCTTGAACTTGCCGATCTGTTCATTGCTCGCCGTCACCTGGGCTTGCGCCTGGCTGTGCAGGCTCTGTTGCTGGCCGGCCAATTGCTCGGCCGCACCCCGGGCCTTTTCCAGCTCGGCCGTCAATTGCTTGATCTGCGCCTGGGCCTGCTTGGCCTGTGCTTCGGCGGCGATACGCGCGGCACTGGCCTGGGCCTGCTCGCTTTGCAACGCCTGCAACTGTTGGGTGGTGCTACGCAGTTGAGTGCGCAGGCGCTCCTCCATGCCTTCGGCCGAAGCGCCCGTGGCCACCAGCACCAGCAACAGCCCGCCTAAGATTCGCGTGTTCATGTGGCATCTCCCTGCGCATCAAAAGCGCGTGTTGAGTTCCAGTTGCATCACATCCACTTCAAACGGCGCGCCATACACTTCGGAGGCGCTCAACCAACGGGCGCTGGCGTAAATGTTCTTGTCGATGCCGTAGTTGCCGCCCACGAAATAGCCCTTGGCGTTGGTGCCGCCCAGGTGAAACGAGGAATCATTGAAACCATCCGGCAAGGCGTCGGGCTGGATGTATTTGTAGCCGGCCAACAGGTTCCAGTCGCCGCGCTTGCGCATCTCGAACGCGTTGCCGAGGGTGAACTGCACCATCGCCGCATTGCCGCCGCTTTCAAACTGGCCCTTGCTGTTGATGTTGTTGACGATCTGGCCTTCGCTGCGCTTGAGCATCTCGCCCTTGTCGTAGGCCAGGTTGTGGATGTAGTTGCCTTGGGTGCGCAACTTGAAGTCGCTGGGCAGCTCGGCGTCCCAGGCCAGGTTCAGGTCGAGCACGTCGAACTTGGAGGCCAGGCCCACAAACTGCGGCTGCGGGGTCAACCCAGGTGTGGCCGGGTTGGGGGTGATATCGCGCAGCAGGAACACGCTGTTGCCCTTTTGCATAAAGGCCAGGCGCGAGCCGTCGCTGTCGCAGGCGGGTTGGCCGGCCCACGGCCTGCACGGGCTGGAGCGTTGGCCTTCGATATCGTCGAAGTGGTAGTACGCCATCGCACCCTTGAGGCTGTTGCTGCGGTTGATCTTCCAGTTGGCGCCAACCTGGCCGCCGAACAGCCATTTGGTGTCGCTGTCTTCCTTGTCGAAACCGTTGCTGCTGGACGCGTCGGAGGTGTACTCCACGGGGAATACGCCGAGGGTGCCGAATACGCCCCACTCGCTGTTCAGCGCATGGTTGAAGTTGGCCGCAATACCATCGAAGTTCAGGTCCGGCGAGTACAAAATGTCGGTGGAATAGAACGGGTTGGCGAAACGCCCGGCGGTGAGGGTCACGTCCGGGGTGGCTTTCCAGCTCAGGTAACCCTGGTCGAGCCAGATGTCCTTTTTACCGAAGCCGCCGCCCAGGGTCTGGGTGGTGGACACCGGGTTATTGTCCGAGCCGGTGCCGATGCGGATACCGGCGGTCCACTCCGGCGTAATCAGCGCTTTCATGCCCAGGCGAGCGCGCAGGCGAAACAGGTTTTCGCGGTCTTTATTGGCGTTAAGTAATGGCGGCAACTTGGTGTTGGTGTCTTTGTTGACGTCATACGGGCCGCTTTCATTGAGCTTGGCGTAGTCGACGATTTCGTTGCTGTTGTTGCCCGAGAAGTAGCGCGACTCGTCACGCAGGCGAATATCGCCGTCGAAGCTGACACGCGACACCCAGTCCGGGAAAGTATTGGGCTGCGCCCAGTTTTCCTGCTTGGCGGTGGCCATGACTTCGGCCTTGACCTGGTCACGGATCTGGTCACGCACCGCTTGCGGCACGTACTGCACGCGCACATCACCAGGCGCCGCCGTCGGGCCGCTGGCAACCACCGGCGCAGCAGCGGCTTGCCGGGCCTGCTGGGCTTGTTGTTCGGCCTGGGCGATCAGCCCGTTGGCGGCGTCCTGGGTCAGCACACCTTGCTGCACCAGCAGGCGGATCAGGTTGATCGTGACGTTTTCCGACGGTGCAACCGGGGCAGCCGTCGCCTGGCCAACCAGGGTCGCGATGACCATGCCGACCGCCAGGGTCAGTCGATTCACGGGGGAAATCATGTATACGCAACTCCTGTAAAAACCTGCAAGAAATGGGTGTGATCAATCCGGGTGTCGGCCCTTGAGCGACAGGCGCACCGGCATCGTCACGGCTGCTGGAACGCGTTGTGTGGCATGGGTTGCACGCAAGGCGGCGAGCACTTGCGCGTCGGTCTCGGCATCGCCGCTGGACTTCACCAGCTCTGCACGCACAACCTCGCCTGCGGCGCTCAGCCACAAATCGGCCTGCACCGCATACGCCTTTTTGCGTAACTCGGGGTCATCCCTCAGCAGCCGTTGAAACAGCCCCGCCAGGTACTGTTTGTAGGTGCCGGTGCCCAAGCCGCCGCCACCGGAACCGGCCATGCCGCCGCCCTTGCCGGCGCCGATGTTGAACGCGTCGTTGCCGGACTGCGCATCGCCATCGATCTGCATCGGGTTGGCCAAGTCATCGGCGGGCGAAGGCGGGGCTTCTTCCGCCGGCTTAACCTCTTCGGGCTCAGGCGTGGGCACCGGCTCCGGGATTTTTTCTTCAACCTTGGGCTCGGGCTCCTTGGGTTTTTCCGGTGGTGGTGGCGGTGGCGGTGGCGGCGGCAACGGGATAATGGTCGGCAC
>NZ_VBVZ01000437.1 GCF_005863185.1 Pseudomonas edaphica | reverse complement strand
ATTGATGGGTTGTTTTTTCGGTCAGTTGAGGCGGTTCGAATAGGTGGCTGGTGAAATTATTGGTTTTATGAGGGCGGCATAATTATTGGCTAGCCATAATTATGAATAAAACCTGGGAGGCGGGGTGAGGGTGGCTTTTGGTGGTCCGGTGGGTTGGAGAATACGTCTCCCGGGACTGATGTTGAGCTGAGCAAGGCGTCATAGAAATCGAGATTTGGACTGAGGCAAGCAGCCCGAGATGTTAAGTGTGGACACTTTTTGGGCATTTCGGCCAAAACAGTGATCTGACTTTTTGCGGTTTCCCAAACCTCAGAAACCACAAAGCCCCGCATTGCGGGGCTTCGAGATATGGTGCCGGCACCAGGAGTCGAACCCGGGACCTACTGATTACAAGTCAGTTGCTCTACCAACTGAGCTATACCGGCGTGTTAGGGCGACGATTATAGCGATTGCCAAGCTTCTGTAAACCCCTGAATTCTGACTATTTTTGCAGAAACCAAGGTTTTTTTACGCTCGCTGCTTTTTCTCACCCTCGGGAGCCTCAAATCCGACTCAATTGCCGTCGCCACACTGGTCGGTAAATTTCATGTACGCCAACACCTGCGTCTCGCCTTTAGAGTCCAGGTAGGTCATGCGCGCGTTCACCACGCCGCATCCCGAGCGGGTGTCTTCGGTGGTCGACAGCACCCGTTGAATATCCGGCTTATGACTTGCCTCGGCGTGGGCGGTGAAGGTCAAGCCAAGCAGGCTGGCGGCGATTAGGGTTTTCCAGTTGTTGGTGTTCATGGTGATGGCCTCTGAGGTGCAATGGTGGGGTGAGGCCATTGAATGCCTGGGAGGTATCCGGGCTGTGTCGCGCAGGGCAGGTTTTGTTTCGTTGTGTATGGCGTGGGGATCTATGTACTTGTTGATACGAACGGCGAGCTTGTATTGGTTGAAAAACACACAGTGATCGCGTCGTGCGTTGTTTTATAGATGTATATCTCCTGGCAAAAGAACAGCCATAAAAATGGCGTAATGCCGCTCATCTTCAAACCTGGCAGGCGTTGCCCAGGCGCGGGTTTGCCGGCTGGCGACCTTTGGTGAAACCGATGCTGTGCAGCAGCAAAGCCTTAATCGCTGGCTCGGCCAGGACCAGGCATTTCTCGCCAAGCGCCTGGCCGCTTCGTTTCGCCGTTTGGCCAAGATGGACGAGGTGCTCGCGCCGTACCTTGCGGGGCGGCGCAGGCCTATGGGCGCGACCCGTTTGACCCAGCGTTGAATAGCGGCGGCTGCCAGGATGTAACTGCGTTATGCCGGGCGTTGAGCTTTCGGATGCATCAGCCTGGAAATAGCCATTAAATTGACCATTTACCGCTTGTCTAAAAAATCATCAGCTAAAACACCAAAATAATGACACTTACCTGCGTGTGACACAGAATGCCTCACTAAGACGCCCATAATAAGACCTGCGGTAAGTGCCTGCTTGCCGACCTTCACGTCTTTAGCTGCGTCGTGAGGAGCTGCCCATGAGCCTTAGCGAAGAGCTGTTGACGTTGTTCGGTAAGAACGTCAGCCATGATGCCGACGGCATCAATGCACGCATGCACGTTTTTGGCAGTGTGCCCGCAAACGAAAACACCCATTCCCAATCGACTCATTCAGCAGCGCTGCGCCCCAAAGTGGTGGCGTTGGTGTCGATCAATGGCGGTGTCGGCCGCAGCACCCTAGCCACAGCGTTGAGCAGCGGTTTGCAGCGCCATGGCGAATCGGTGGTGGCGCTGGACCTGGACCCACAGAATGCCTTGCACCATCACTTTGGCTTCAGTGCGACATTGCCGGGTATCGGCCGTACCAGCCTGGAGCATGGGCAGTGGAGCCCACTGCAGCAGCTTGGCTTTGCCGGTTGCCAGGTCATAACCTTTGGCGATATCGACATTGAGCAGCAGGAAAGCCTCGAGCGCTGGCTCAAACATGAACCCAGCTGGTTGGCGCAGCGCCTGGCGGCCCTGGGCTTGAGCGAGCGGCAGACGGTGATCATCGATACGCCCGCCGGCAATAACGTTTACTCCCATCAAGCGCTGAGCGTGGCCGATGTGGTGCTGGTTATCACCCAGGCCGACGCCGCCTGCCTGGGTACCCTTGATCATTTGGATGGATTGCTCGCGCCGCACCTTGAGGGTGAACGCCCACCAGTGGTGCATGTGGTGGTCAACCAAGTGGATGAGAGCAACGCCTTTAGCCTGGACATGCTGGAGGCGTTCAAACAGCGGCTGGGCAAAGCGCCGCTGGAGATGCACCGCGATATGGCGATCAACGAAGCGTTGGCGTTTGCGGCCGACCCGTTGGATAACGCCACAAAGCGGCTGGCTGGCGACGATATCAACGAGATTTGTCGCGTGCTGAAAGCACCGAAAAGAACCGCATAAATCGCGCTTTATGCAGTTAGCGCCAGATGCTTATGCACAATCGGTTGGTCGGGCCTGTCACGAAACAGCCATTTTGTGGAGCCGTTCTCAACACGCTGCAACTGCCTGTTTTGTGTGCGTTTTATTTTGTGAACAAAAAATGACCAGGGTGGGTTTTGGTCTGTAGCGCTGATGGCTACGGCCTCTGTAAAGAATTCATCAACAGAGTTATCCACAGGGCGCGTGTAGGAAGTTTCGCCCTTTAATCGCGCTCTGCCAGCACCATCAAGTTGCGCGGCGTTAGCGTAGGTTCGCAGAAGGTGCCTATCTCAACCTTGTAGCCCTGGTCTTTCAAGAACAGCGCGCGATCCAAGACCAGCCACAGTTCCAGCGGCCGCCGAAACAATCCTCTGACCAACTCCAGGTTGCGCACCTCGGCCAAGCGCCGCCAGCCGTGTGCCTCCAGCGCCACCCAATCCTGTTCACCTGTGGATAAATCCTTGAGACGCGCCAGTTCCCGGCAGTAGTCAGCGAAGGGTTTGTCCAGCCAACTGGCAGGCAGGGAAGGCGTGGGCAGGTAATCATCGCAGCCACGCAGCTGGCGTTGCAACTGATCGAAACCCAGGCGCCGGGCCATGGACGTGTCCCGTTGCTGGCGAACGCGATTACCGGCGGTGACGGTTTCGCTCAGCGGTAACCCCAGGTCATCGACCGAAAGCTGTAGTAACGAGGCGCGCCCGGCGGTCGACAAGGCCTGATAGCGCTCGGCGCCGATGCGGTTATAGCAGCAAGGTGCCAGCGCGAGCTGCTTGCAGCCCGTCGCGCTGGCCACGTGCAACAGCCGCACATGCAGATCGCCGCAGGCGTGTAAGGCGACGGGCGTGTGCTCGGCACTGATCCCCACATCGGCCATCACGTCTTGCAGGCGATGGGTGACAGCCAGACCGTGATGGTCGCTCAAGGCCTGGCCCGAGGCGATCAGTGCCGGGTCGTACTCGAGGCAGGTCAGCTGTTGGCCAGGTTGCAGCAAGCGCCGGCCGAGGTGGCCTTTACCGGCGCACCAGTCCAGCCAATGCTTGGGGGTTGCGGCAAACTTCAGCGCGGCGCCGAACGCTTCAATTTGCTGCCATTTACGCCCTGGCACATCCACGTTCAGGCGATGGCGGGCAGGCTCCAGCGTGTGTGCGGGTAACTTATCCACAGCGCTGAGCTGCGCTGCCTGAAAAGCCAGCTGTGGAAATGGCGCAGGCGCCGGCAGGTCATAGGGGTGGTTGTGACTGGCTTCGGCATCGGCCAGCGAGCGCTGGCGCAGCCATTGGGCCAGCTCGGGGTGCTGGTGTTCCCAGGGTAAGTGCAAGTGCGTAAAGGGCCGTGGTCGCCACAGCCCTTGGTGCTCGATTAGAAACGCATCCAGCGCCGCAAAGCGAGCCTCAACGTCCCTGGCAAGCATCGACGCGCAGCCAGCGTTCGAGCAGTTTGAAGCCCCGCACCAGGATGTAGGCCATCAGCAGGTAGAACAGCCCGGCGGCGAAGAAGATCTCCACCGGCAGGTAGGTGCGGGCGATGATGGTGCGCGCCATGCCGGTCAGTTCCAGCAGGGTGACGGTGCTGGCCAGGGCGCTGGCCTTGAGCATCAGGATCACTTCGTTGCTGTACGCCGGCAGGCCAATGCGCGAGGCACGCGGCAGGATGATGTAGAACAGCGTCTTGGGTTTGGACATGCCCAGGGCGCGCGCCGCTTCGATCTCACCCGGCGGGATGGCCTGGATAGCGCCGCGCAGGATCTCGGCGATATAGGCGGCGGTGTGCAAGGTCATGGTGGCCGTGGCGCACCAGAACGGATCGCGCAGGTACGGCCACATAAAGCTCTCACGCACGGCATCGAACTGTGCCAGGCCGTAATAAACCAGGAACAACTGCACCAGCAGCGGCGTGCCACGGAAGAAGAAAATATAGGCGTAGGGCAGGGCGCTCACGTACCAGCGGCGCGAGGAACGCGCGATACCCAGCGGAATCGCCAGCAGCAGGCCGGCGATCACGGCGATGGCCACCAGTTCCAGGGTCAGGGTTGCGCCTTGGGCCAGTTTGGGCAGCCACTTGATGATGACGGCCCAGTTCAGGCCCAGGTCGAAGTGCGACAGCCAGCTGTAGTCACCGCTCATTGGGTGCTCCTTGCAAAGCCGCGGGCGGCGCGTTTTTCCAGGAAGTACATGCCCGTCATGGCCAGCACGGTGAGGCCCAGGTACATGAAGGCTGCCACCATAAAGAAGGTGAACGGCTGCTTGGTCACGGTCACGCCGATTTGTGCGTGACGCATGATTTCTTCAAGGCCGATCACCGACACCAGCGCGGTGTCTTTCATCAGGATCATGAACAGGTTGCCCAGGCCCGGCAGAGCGATGCGCCACATCTGCGGCATGATCAAGCGGGTGAAAATCCGCACCTTCGACAGGCCCAGCGCCACACCGGCTTCGCGGTGGCCTTTGGGAATGGCGAGAATCGCGCCACGGAACACTTCCGTGGCGTAGGCGCCAAAGCACAGGCCCAGGGCGATAACCCCGGCGGCAAAGGCACTGAGAGAAAGGTCGGGGTTACCGAAAAACTCGCCCAGGGCACGCATCAGGTTGACGGTGCCGAAGTAAATCAGCAGCACCCACAACAGCTCGGGAATGCCACGAACGATGGTCGAGTAAGCACCGCCCAGCCATTGCAACGGCTTGTACGGTGAAGTCTTGGCCAAGGCGCCGGCAAGGCCGAGCACCAGCCCCAGGCACAGGGCCGTGAGCGCCAGTTTGACGGTCATCAGCGCGCCAGCGGCAAGCGCCGGGCCGAATCCGTAGAGATCGAAATTCATGGTGTTTTCATATCGCGGCAGGCATTGCTGAAAGCCGGCGCGCTACTTATAGAAGCGCGCCGGTCAGGCCATTCAGATCATTCGATGCTGAAC
>NZ_VBVZ01000436.1 GCF_005863185.1 Pseudomonas edaphica | reverse complement strand
AACAGGTTCAGCTTCTGCCGCAGCTCATGGGCCGGCAGCGGCTCCTGCCCTGGCGGAATAGCATTCGGATCTGCCGGCACTTCACCCGGAGCGCCTTCGCCCTGGGTCGGCGCCGCAGGTGGCGGCTGATCACCTTCAATCGCACGCTGGGCTTTTTTAGTCAGCACCACGATATCGATACGGCGGTTGATCGGGTTGAACGGGTCTTTAGGGTCAAACAACTGCGAGGACGCAAACCCCACCACGCGCGCCACTTGCGGGTCGGGATAGCTGCCCGCCACCAGCGCACGACGGGCGGCATTGGCGCGGTTGGCCGAAAGCTCCCAGTTGCCGAAGTCGCCTTGGCCCGCATAGGGCTTGGCGTCGGTATGACCGCTGATGCTGATCTTGTTCGGCACCGCCTTGATGGTGTCGGCCATGGCCAGCAGGATATCTTCGAAGTACGGTTTCAAGCGCGCACTGCCGGAGTCGAACATCGGCCGATTGGCCGCATCGGTGATCTGGATGCGCAAGCCTTCGGGGGTGATCTCGAAGGAAATCTGATCCTTGAACTTCAGCAACTGCGGGTTTTCTTCGACCTTGGTCTGCAGTTCCTGCAGCAACAACTCCAGGCGCTCTTTCTCGACCTGCTCGGCCATGCTCTCGACGGTGTCGCGCTCGATCGGGATGTTTTCCTGCGGCGACTCGGTCTTGACCTCGGGGTTGATGGTGCGCTCAGGCGCCAGTTGCGGCGAGCCGCCCAGGTCGATCACGAAGGGCGTGCCGCTTTCCGAAAAACCAATCGGGTCTTTGAAGTAACCGGCAATGGCGATCTTCTGCTCGGGCGTGGCGGTCGACATCAGCCACAGCACCAGGAAGAACGCCATCATCGCCGTGGCAAAGTCGGCGAAGGCGATTTTCCAGGCGCCGCCATGGTGCCCCGCAGCGAAGCGCTTGACGCGCTTGATGATTATCGGCTGGTTGTTTTCCATGACTTAGCGACCGCGAACCGCTTGTTCCAGCTCGGCAAAACTTGGGCGATGTTTCGGGTACAGCACCTTGCGCCCGAACTCCACCGCCAGCGATGGCGGCATGCCGGACGCCGAAGCCACCAGGCAGGCCTTGATCGCTTCGTACAAATTCACTTCTTCCTTGGCATCGTGGGCCAGGGACGTGGCCAGTGGGCCGAAGAAACCGTAGGCCGCGAGGATACCGAAGAAGGTACCGACGAGGGCCGCGCCCACGTGCATGCCGATAGCCTTCTGGTCGCCCTCACCCAGGGATGCCATGGTCACCACAATGCCGAGTACCGCCGCAACGATACCAAAACCGGGCATGCCGTCGGCGACGCCGGTCACGGCGTGGGAAGGATGTTCCAGCTCTTCCTTCAGGCTGAACAGCTCCATGTCGAACAGCCCTTCGAGCTCGTGCGGGGCCATGTTGCCGGAGGACATGATGCGCAGGTAGTCACAGATGTAGGCGGTCATGCGCTCATCCTTGAGCACGGCCGGGTACTTGGCGAAAATCGGGCTGGCGGCAGCGTCTTCGATGTCGCCTTCGATGGCCATCATGCCTTCGCGGCGGCTCTTGTTGAGGATCTCGTAGATCAGCCCCAGCACTTCAAGATAGAACGTGTGAGAGAAGCGTGAGCTGAACATGCCCAGCGACTTTTTGATCACGTGCATGGTCATGTAGCCGGGGTTGGCCTGCAGGAAAGCACCAAACGCGGCGCCGCCGATGATCAGCACTTCGAAGGGCTGGATCAGCGCGGCAATTTTACCGTGGGACAGGACGTACCCACCGAGCACACTTGCGATGACGACGATGATGCCGATAATTTTAGCCATAGGAGATTGGTACTTGCGCCGTCGGGTTCATGGACATAGTGGGTGCTGCAGAAAACTCTTGTTCTACTTATCGGCAAAACTGCGCCAGACTATAGCCCGTTAAGGCGAAAAGCCAATTCGGCCCGTTCCGGGCGTGTAGAACGCAAGTGATGATCGCGCCCCAATCATGGCAAACGAAACGACAGTTCCAAATACAAAACCCACCACCCTCGCCGCTTGGATCAAGCGCCTGGACGATGTGCTGCTGCCTGTTCCTCAGGCTAGTCACGAACGCGTGTGCAAGGCCATCCGCGACAGCCGCAGTTCATTGCGAGATATTGCCGAGCTGATGCAAAACAGCCCGGCACTGGTGCTCAGTGTGATGCGCGAGGCCAACAGCCAGGCGCACGGCAGCCTGTCGGGGCCGGCGGAAAACCTCGAAGTGGCGCTGAACCGCCTGGGTCTCAAACGCGCCGAAGAATTGCTCGCGCGCCTGCCCTCGGTGCCGGAAAAAGACATCCCGGTGGCTTTGCGCCAACTGCTGCTGATAAGCCAGCACGCCTCACAGCAAGCCAACGGTTTGTTCGCCAGCCGCCTGGCGCGGCTGTGGCAAGACATCCATTGGGGCAGCCTGCTGTTTCTGTCGCCGCTGTGGCCGCTGGCCGTGGCCTACCCAAAACTCCTGGAAGAATGGGAACTGCGGGTCATCCACAAAGGCCAGTCGGCGCACAAGGTCGAGCAGGAACTGTTCGGTGTACGCCTGCTCGACTTGTGCCTTGGCCTGACCGAAGCCTGGCACCTGCCGATCTGGGTGTCCCAGGGCTACAACCTGCTGCTGACCGAGCAGCGCTTGCTGGTCAAGGCGCTGCACATCGCCCGCGAAGATGACGCGCTGCGCCAGCAGCAACTGCTCGATGCCGAACCCAACCTGCGGCGCTGGTTGAACCAACCCGCCAACACCGTGCTGCTGGCCAACGGCCTGGCGATGTCGGCCCAGGAATCCTGGACCTGCCCGCACACCGAGCGCTGGCAATACCTTACCGCGCTGTACCTGCAAGCGCCGCTGTGTGACGTGCAGCAGCAGGTTCACCAACAAGCGGTCACCAGCGCGCGCACCACCTTGATGCCGGACCTCTGGCACCCGGCGCTGTCGCTGATCTGGCCGTGGCATGTGCAGAAGGTCCATCGCGGCCTGCTGCCCGCACCGCCGCCCACTGCCGAAGCACTGGCCGTGTGGCGCAAGCGCTGCACCGAGTTGCTGGTCGAACCGAGCCGCTTTGCCAACGCCATGCACTTGACCACCTGCGCCAAGGAAGCCTTGGTCGCCAGTGGCATGCAGCGGGTGCTGCTCTTTATGGCCGACCGCGCCCTGAGTACCTTGCGTGTGCATCAGGCCGATGGCTTGCCCAAGGACGCTGCCAACCTGAGCCTCGACGTCGTCAACAGCACACTGCTGCAACGCTTGCTGGAAAAGTCCGCCCAGGTGCGCCTCACGCCAGACAATCACGCGCAATTTTCTGCGCTGCTGCCGCCGATCCTGCGCCGCTGGTTTACCGGTGAACACCTGTTGCTACGATCTCTGAGCTGCAATGGCCGCGTGGTGATGCTGATGGTCGCCGACCAGGGCGGCGGGCCGTTCTCGGAAACCACCGTGCAGGCTTTTGGCAAAACCGCTCAATGCATCGAGAAAGCGCTGCACAGCTTTACCAACCGCAGCGCCTGATGCTTGCGCTACAATCGCCCTCTTTTATCACCAACATTTGTGCCCAGGAGACCTCACATGCCTGACTTCTCTGGCTTGCCGCTGGTGATCGAGTCCAGCGACCTGCTTGGTCGCCTGGATGCCGAACACTTGATTCTGGTGGACCTCACCAGTGCCGCCCGCTACGCCGAAGGGCATATCCCCGGCGCGCATTTCGTTGACCCCAAGCGCACCCAACTGGGCCAGCCGCCAGCACCCGGCTTGCTGCCGCACAAGGCCGACCTGGAAAAGCTGTTCGGCGAACTGGGCCACACCCCGGACGCCACTTACGTCGTCTATGACGACGAAGGTGGCGGCTGGGCCGGGCGGTTTATCTGGATGCTCGACGTGATCGGCCACCAGAAGTACCACTACCTGGATGGCGGCCTGCTGGCCTGGCTGGACGAAAAACACCCGGTATCCACCGAAGTGCCCGCCCCGGTTGGCGGCCCGGTCAGCCTCACGCTGCACGACGGCCCCACCGCCACCCGCGAATACCTGCAAAGCCGTCTCGGCGCCGCCGACCTGGGCATCTGGGACGCACGCGGCCCGCTGGAATATTCCGGCGAGAAAGTGCTCGCCGCCAAGGGTGGTCACATCCCCGGCGCCGTCAACTTCGAATGGACTGCCGGCATGGACAAGGCGCGCAACCTGCGTATCCGCCGCGACATGCCGCAGATCCTCGAAGACCTCGGGCTGACCCGCGACAAAGAAATCATCACCCACTGCCAGACTCACCACCGCTCTGGCTTCACCTACCTGGTGGCCAAGGCGCTCGGTTATCCGCGAGTCAAAGGTTATGCCGGTTCCTGGGGCGAATGGGGCAACCACCCCGACACCCCCGTCGAGATTTAAGGTTTAAGGACAGTTATGAAAAAGCAGTTGTTTATCCTCAGCCAGTACTTGCTGCCGCACCACTTGCTGTCGCGCCTGGCCGGCTGCATTGCCGAGTGCCGCGTGCGCTGGTTCAAGAATGCCTTCACGGCGTGGTTCGCCAAGCGCTATCAAGTGGACATGTCCCAGGCGCTGGTCGAAGACCTCACCGCCTACGAGCACTTCAATGCCTTCTTTACCCGCGCCCTGAAAGACGGCGCCCGCCCGCTGGATGAAACTCCAGGCGCGGTGCTGAGCCCAGCCGACGGCGCGGTCAGCCAGCTTGGCCCGATTGAACACGGTCGTGTGTTCCAGGCCAAAGGCCATAGCTTTAGCGTGCTGGAATTGCTCGGTGGTGATGCGGCGTTGGCTGCACCGTTCATGGGCGGTGATTTCGCCACTATTTACCTGTCACCGAAGGATTACCACCGCGTACACATGCCTTTGGCCGGTACGCTGCGTGAGATGGTCTACGTGCCGGGCCGGATTTTCTCGGTCAACCAGACCACCGCCGAAAACGTGCCGGAACTGTTTGCGCGCAACGAGCGTGTTGTCTGCCTGTTCGACACCGAACGCGGCCCGATGGCTGTGGTGTTGGTGGGCGCGATGATTGTGGCGTCGATTGAAACCGTATGGGCCGGGCTGGTCACGCCGCCGAAACGCGAGCTGAAAACCTTCCGCTACGACGAAGCCGCACGCGCGCCGATTCACTTGGAGAAAGGTGCTGAACTGGGCCGCTTCAAGCTGGGTTCGACCGCCATCGTGCTGTTCGGGCCGCATCAGGTGAAGTGGGCAGAGGAGTTGGTGGCGGGTACGCCGGTGCAGATGGGCCAGGGTATCGCACTGCCGAAAGCCTGATTTGAAGCTGATGCAAATCAAATGTGGGAGCCGGGCTTGCCCGCGATAGCGGTAGTTC
>NZ_VBVZ01000435.1 GCF_005863185.1 Pseudomonas edaphica | reverse complement strand
CTTGAGCACCTGGCCGCGTTGGACGCCAAGGCCGAGCAGCCGTTGCGCAGCTCGCTGGTGATCAGCCAGGGCGCCAGCCGCTTGCCGCGTACCGGTTTCTTTGAGTGTGTGGAGCGCCTGGGGCGTTTCAGCGGGCCGTCCGATGGTGTGGCTGCTGCGTCCTGGCATGCTTCGGAAGTGGTGCGGGTGTTCGAGTACGAGTACCCGGAGTCCGCCGAGGCCTAAGCGGGCAGGTTGTCCATGCTGTCGATCACATGGATGCTGTAGCCGGCGATGTCTTTGGCGTGGTGCTTGGCTTGCGAGGCCAGCTCCGCTAACTGGCTGGCATCCAGTTGTGCACAGGCCTGTGGATATAAATGCACCACGCCGATCGACAACGACAGCAAAGCGAATTCCTGGCGCACGCCCTGACGGTTCAAGGCCACGAAGCAACCGGCGTCCAAGTGCTCGGCACGATAGAAGCGTCGGCATTGGGTGTGGAAGTCATCCAGTAACTGGTTGAGCCGCTTGCGCCAATCCTGCGGGCCGAGCACCAGCAAAAAATCATCACCGCCGATATGCCCGACAAAATCGCGGCTAGGGTCAACCCGATCGTTCAGGCACTGCGCCAGGCACAACAACACCTCATCCCCACGCCCGTAGCCGTAGATATCGTTGAACGGCTTGAAGCTGTCGATATCCACGTAGCAGATCACCGACTCGCGTTGTTGCTGCAGCAACCGCGTCAGGCATTGCTGGATCGGCACATTGCCCGGCAGCAGCGTCAGTGGGTTGGCATAGCGTGCCTGCTGGATCTTCAGCTCGGTGATCAACTTGAGCACATCGATCACCCGACCCAGGCCCAGGTAGTCACCGTTGAGGGTGATGATGAAGTCTTCCTCGATCCGTTGCCGCGCGCGGCTGGTGAGCAGGCGGCTGACCTGTTGCAGGGACTGGCTCAACTCCACCGCCAGGAAGTCATCGCTCATCAAGCGGCTGATGGGTTTGCGCGCGAACAGGTCGGTGGCGAACGGTTTGAGCAGCGCATCCGACAACGAATGCCGGTGCACGATGCCGACCGGGTGACCGCGCCCATCCAGCACGGCCAGCGAGTTGAGGTTGGCCTGACGGCGGAAGGATTCGAGCACCTGGGCGGTGGCGGTGTCCTGATCCACCGCCGGTTGCTCGTTGAGCAAGGCGCTGAGGTCGCTGCCTTCTTCGTTGAGGGTGATGTTGGTGTGGTCCTGCTTGGGCAACATCAACCGCGCTTCCTGGGGCGGTTGTTCCTGGGGGCGGCAAAGCAGGTAGCCCTGGACCAGGTCAACGCCCATTTCCGTCAACACCGCCAACTCCTCCGGCAGCTCGATACCTTCGGCAATCACCTGGGCGCGGGATGCCTTGGCGATTTGCAGGATGGAGCCGACGAACTCGCGCTTGAGCGCATCCTGATGGATACCATCGATAAAGTGCCGGTCGATTTTCACGTAGTCCGGGCGCAGCTCAGACCATAAACGCAGGCTGGAATACCCGGCGCCCAAGTCATCCAGAGCGATGGCAAAACCCATGTCGCGGTAATGATGCAGCGCGGTTTGCAGCAGGTCGAAGTCGTCGGTGGGCGTTTGCTCGGTGAGTTCGATCACCACCTGGCTCGGCGGGATGCCGAAGTCGCGCAACAACTGCAAGGTGCGGCCCGGTTGATGCGCCGTCTCCATCAAGGACTCCGGCGAGATGTTCAGGAACAGCTTGCCCGGCAACTTTTGCTCGCTGAAGCGTCGGCAGGCACTTTCGCGGCAGGCCATTTCCAGTTCGCTGAGGCGCCCGGCATGGCTGGCCACGCTGAACAGGGCGACGGGGGAGTGCAAGGGGCTATTGTACGGGCCACGGCTGAGCGCTTCGTAGCCGAGGATTCGTCGCTCGGACAGGCAAATGATCGGTTGGAACAGGCTGTGTAAACTGCCTTGAGCCAGGATTGAGCCCAATGCATTCAGCTGTTCGGTCATGGTCATGGCGATCTCGATCGAAAAAAAAGGACCGCAGGCTAACGCCTGCGGTCCCTTCATTTCACGACAGAATGATGTCTATATGATGACACTCCGTGGAGCGCTCACATTAAATTGCCATCATTTACTGCTTGGCCACCTGCTTGCTGATTTTCAGGTAGTCCAGCAGAACCCGGCCTGTCTCGGACAGATAGGCGTCGTCTTCCGGCTTGGTTTTTTCCGGCTCGGCCGGCAGCGCATCTTCATCTTCTTTCTTCAGCTCTTTGAGCGGATCTTCGCCTTTGGCCTTGCGGCGAGCGTTTTCCAGTACAAGCTGCTGATTTTCGATGCTGGTGTGCTGCGCACGACGATCGACTTCGTTGAGGCTGACGGTTTTTTCTTCCATCAGCTTCTTGGCCAGGGCCAGTTTGTCGCGGATAAACACGAACTCGGCATCCTTGGCGGAGCGGGTCTCGTGGTCAGCCTTCAACTGCGTCAGGTACGGCTTGAACGGGTCCGAAGCCGGCTTGATCGCAGGGCGGATGGTGTCCCATGGCATTGCCTCAGGCAGCGCGCTTTCGCCGATTTCCTTGGTATCGATGATCGACGGGAAGTCCACATCCGGCAATACGCCCTGGTGCTGGGTGCTCTGCCCGGAAACCCGGTAGAACTTGGCAATGGTCAGCTTCAGTTCGCCATGGTTCAGCGGCTGAATGGTCTGCACGGTGCCTTTACCGAAGGTCTGGCCGCCAACGATCAACGCGCGGTGGTAGTCCTGCATGGCGCCGGCGAAAATCTCCGAAGCCGAGGCCGAGAGGCGGTTGACCAGCAGCGCCATCGGGCCTTTGTAGAACGCGCCCGGGTTCTCGTCTTCGAGCACGTCGACACGGCCGTCCGCGTTGCGGACCAACACGGTTGGGCCTTTGTCGATAAACAGGCTGGTCAGCTCGGTGGCTTCCTGCAGGGAACCGCCGCCGTTGTTGCGCAGGTCAATGACCACGCCGTCGACTTTCTCTTTCTGCAGTTCTGTCAGGATTTTCTTAACGTCACGGGTGGTGGACTTATAGTCAGGGTCACCGGCGCGGAACGCTTTGAAGTCCAGGTAGAACGCAGGAATCACCACCACGCCCAGTTTGTAGTCCTTGCCATCCTGCTTGAGGTTGAGGACTTGCTTCTGCACGGCCTGGTCTTCGAGTTTCACCGCTTCACGGGTGATGGACACGATCTTGCTGGTCTGGTCGTTCGGCGCATTGGTGTGCGGAATCACTTCCAGGCGCACCACGCTGCCTTTCGGCCCACGGATCAGCTTGACCACTTCGTCCAGGCGCCAGCCGACCACGTCGACCATCTCTTTGTCACCCTGGGCGACGCCGATGATCTTGTCGGCCGGTGCGACCTGCTTGGTCTTGTCGGCCGGACCTGCCGGCACCAGACGCACGATCTTGACCTGGTCATTGTCGCTTTGCAGGACGGCACCGATGCCTTCCAGCGACAGACTCATGTTGATGTCAAAATTTTCGGCGTTATCAGGCGACAGATAATTGGTGTGCGGGTCGTAGGACATCGCGAAGGTGTTGATGTAGGCCTGGAAGATATCTTCGGCGCGGGTCTGATCCAGACGTGCCAACTGATTCTTGTAGCGCTTGGTCAACAGCTCTTGAATGGCCTTGGGCTCTTTGCCGGCGATCTTCAGGCGCAGCACTTCGTCCTTGACGCGTTTGCGCCACAGGTCGTCGAGGGCGGCGGTACTGGTCAGCCAGGGCGCGTCCTTGCGATCCACCAGAAGGGTTTCCTTCTGGGTGAAGTCGAGCTTGTCGACGCCTTTGTTCAGCTCACCCAAGGCGAAGTCCAGACGCGCTTTGACGCGATCCAGGTAGCGCTTGTAGATGGTGAACGCAGGCTGCAGGTCGCCGCTCTTGAGGAAGTCGTCGAACTGGGTCTTCCACTTGTCGAACTCAGCGATATCGCTGGCCATGAAGTAGCTGCGCGACGGGTCCAGCAGCTTGAGGTAGCTGTCGTAGATGATCACCGAGCGCGCGTCGTCCAGCGGCGGCTTGCTGTAGTGATGGCGCTTGAGCAACTCGACGACGTTAAGGCTGGCAATCACCTCATCGCGATCAGGCTGAAGATTGTCCCAGCTATTGGCTGCGAACGTATTGGTCGACATCGACGCAAAGCCGAGACCAATGAAAAAAGCGAGGGCGGTACTGGGGAACAAATGCTTCATGCTGATTCGACGCGGGGGCAATTGATAACGCATATTAGGCCGTCTTTGAGGGAGCCGGTTCCATATGATCCGGTCGCATAATGCAAAAAGCCCGGCGCTACAGCTACGGGCTCAGTCCAGACTCACTATGGAGGCACTGTGAAAGCATTGCAAGGCGTTGAAGGTCATGTGGAGTGGATGGAAGAACCCAGTCCTACTTGCGATGTAGGCCAAGTTCGCATTCGGGTGGCGGCAGCGGGCCTTAATCGCGCCGATTTATTACAACGTGCGGGGCTCTATCCGCCACCTCCTGGCGCCAGCCAAGTGCTGGGCCTGGAGTGTTCCGGGGTGATCAGCGAGGTAGGCGCGGGTTCTTCCTGGCAAGTCGGCGACCGCGTCTGTGCGCTGCTGACCGGGGGCGGCATGGCCGAAGAAGTGGTGGTGGATGCCCGCCATGTGCTGCCGGTGCCTGAAGGTTTGACGTTGACCGAAGCGGCGGCGTTGCCCGAGGTGTACAGCACTGCGTGGCTGAATCTGTTCCAGTTGGCGGGCCTCAAGCCCGGCGAAAAGGTCTTGCTGCATGCCGGCGCCAGCGGCGTGGGTTCGGCAGCGATCCAGTTGTGCAAGGCGTTTGGCAGCCCGTGCTGGGTCAGCGTCGGCTCGGCAGAACGCCTGGCTTACTGCGAAGCACTCGGCGCCCAGGGCGGCGTGGTGCGTACCGACGGCATTGAAGGGCTGCGCGATTTCGGGCCGTTCGACGTGATCCTCGACCCGGTCGGCGGCAGTTATGCGGCGATGGATCTGAAGCTGTTGGCCCTCGATGGGCGTTGGGTATTGATCGGCTTGATGGGCGGCCGTGATGCGCAACTGGACCTGGCGCAGGTGCTGGGCAAGCGCATCCAGCTGCTGGGCTCGACCCTGCGCAGCCGCAGCGATCAGTTCAAGGCCGACCTGTTCAGCGACTTGAGCCAGCATGTGTGGCCGCTGTTTGTTGAAGGTCGCCTGAGCCCGCAACTGGCCAGGACGTTTGCGATCAAGGATGCTGAGGCAGCATTTGCTGAGCTGGCGACTAACCAGATTTCCGGCAAGTTGGTGTTGGTGATTGACGAGACCCTGGTCTGATCTCAAGTTGAAATACAGCCACTGTGGGAGCTGGCTTGCCTGCGATAGCGG
>NZ_VBVZ01000434.1 GCF_005863185.1 Pseudomonas edaphica | reverse complement strand
CCTTCGTAGGGCAGCGTGCCCCACGGGCCGGTGCCGGAATTGTTTGTGCAGCAACTGGGCACCGAAGGCCCAATGGGCCGCAGCGTCACGGATGTGGCGAAGTTATTGAGCATCCAGGCCGGTTACGACCCTCGGGTGCCGCTCTCATCCAAGGACGATCCGTCGGTGTTCGGCTTGCCGTTGCAGCGCGATTTCAAAGGCGCGCGCCTGGGCTGGCTGGGGGATTACAACGGCTACCTGCCGATGGACGAGGGTGTGATGAGCCTGTGCGAGTCGGCTCTCGGCGATTTTGCTGCGCTGGGCTGCGAGGTGGAAAGCTGCCAGCCGGAATTTTCCCTGGCGCGGCTATGGCGCTGCTGGCTGGTGCATCGCCATTGGTTGGTGCACGGCAACCTCGGTGCGGCCTACGCCAACCCGCAAAAACGCGCGTTGCTTAAACCCGAAGCGCAATGGGAAGTGGAGGGCGGGCTGGGCTTGAGTGCGCAGCAGGTGTACCAGGCGTCGGTGGACCGCAGCGAGTGGTATCGCGCCTTGGCCAAGCTGTTTGAACGTTACGATTTCCTGCTGTTGCCCAGCGCCCAAGTGTTCCCTTTTGATGCACAACAGGCGTGGCCGCGCAGGGTGGGTGGGCGTGAAATGGACACCTATCACCGGTGGATGGAAGTGGTGATCGGCCCTACGTTGGCAGGCTTGCCGAGCATGAGCATTCCGGTGGGCTTCAATCCTCAAGGCTTGCCCATGGGCTTGCAGATCATCGGCCCGGCCCAGGCGGACCGCGCTGTCTTGCAGCTGGCTTATGCTCATGAACAGCTGACGCAATGGGTACAACGCCGCCCGCCTGCGTGCCTTGAATCGATGAGTTGACCTGCGATCGGGCCTGTATCTTGCTGTGAAAAATGATCATCCACCGGCAACATGCGCAACGCCAGCGCCACCGCCGCCCCGCCGCTGCTGCCTCCGGCCACCAAACGTGGGTCATAGGCATTGCCGGTGGTGCCGAACAGCGTGTTGTAGGTCTGCGAGCCGAGGCCGAATTCCGGCACGTTGGTCTTGCCGATGATGATCGCGCCGCTGGCCCGTACGCGCGACACGCTGATCGCATCTTCGGCGGGCACATGCTCGGCGAACAACGGCGAGCCCAAGGTGGTGCGCAAGCCCTTGGTGGCCGCCAAATCCTTGATCGCCTGGGGCATGCCGTGCATCCAGCCTCGCGATTGGCCCTGGTCCAACTCACGATCACAGGCACGCGCTTCGGCCAGCACTTCATCGGCATCACGTAACGACACCAGCGCATTCACACTCGGGTTAAAACGCTGGATCTGCGCCAGGTAATCGCCCATCACGTCTTCACACGACACCTGCCGCGCATGGATCGCTTGCGACAGCTGCGTGGCATCCCAATCAACACGGCTCAAGGCTTCACCTCATTGGAAAAGGGCAGCGTTTTTTTCGCCCGTGGGGCTTCGTGCATGCAGTAAGTGCCCATCAACGTCAGCACGCAAGCGAACAGTACATAAAACGACGGCGCCACTGGCGTACCCAGTACTTTGGTCAGCCAGGTCACGATCAACGGTGCGAAACCGCCGAACACCATGACCGCGACGTTATAAGCCACCGACACACCCGTTGACCTCACCTCAATCGGAAACTGCTCGGCCAGGGCCGTCGGTGCCGGGCCGAAAAAGCCGCCGATGACCGTGCACAGCAGCACTTGCATCACCAGCAAGCGCTCGATGGACGGTGCCGCGGCCACCCACACATACAACGGGTAAACCATCACAAAGAATGCCAGGGTGAAAGCCATCAACACCGGCCGCCGCCCCAGCCGGTCCGAGAGCATGCCGGACAGCGGAATCACCACGGTCATCAGCGCCACTGCGAACATCTGCACCATTAGCACTTGGTCCAGCGGCAAACCGAGGCTCTTGTGCGCGAAGGTCGGCATATTCACCAGCACCACGTAGAACGACACCGTCGCGCCGCAGGCCAAGCCCATGGAGACAAGGATGCTGCGCCGATGCTCGCGCAGCACGCCCATCAAGCTCGGCGCCGGGCCGGTGGCCTGTTTGCGTGCCTGGATAAACTCTTCCGGGTCTTCCAGGTGCCGGCGAATCCACAAGCCCACCGGGCCGATCAGCAAGCCCAGCACAAACGGCACGCGCCAGCCCCACAGGTCGAGGGTTTGCGGCGAAAAGAAGTGCGTGACCAACGCCACCATCGCCGCCCCACCAAATACCGCCAGGCATTGCCCCACCAACTGCCAGGAGCCATACAAGCCCTTGCGATGGGCCGGCGCACTTTCCACCAGAAACGCCGTGGCACTCGCGTACTCACCGCCGGTGGCAAAGCCCTGGAGCATGCGCGCCACCACAATCAGCAGCGGCGCGCCCATGCCGATGGCGGCGTAATTGGTCGCGAAGGCGATCAATGCGATAGACACGGTCATCAGCCGGATAATCAACTGCATCGCGGCTTTGCGGCCTTTGCGGTCGGCATAAATGCCGAGCAGGATGCCGCCCACCGGGCGCATGAAAAAGCCCACGCCGAAGGTGGCCAGGGCCATCAGCAGCGAGGCGTATTCATCCTGCGACGGAAAGAATTGCCGGGCAATGATGCTGGCCAGAAAGCCGTAAACGATAAAGTCATACCATTCCAGCGCATTGCCGATCACAGCCGCCACCACCTGGCGGGTGCGCGATACGCCTGTGTTTGAAGTCTGCATGAGGAACACTCCATTCAACCGATAAGGGCAAGGGTCCAGCGGCAGAAAAAAAGAGGTCGTCAGGCAGGCTTGAGCCAGCTCTCGGCCAGCGCGCCCCAGTAGGCGGCGCCGGTCAGCAGGATGTCGTCGTTGAAGTCATAGGCAGGGTTATGCACCATCGGCCGCGACACGCCGTTGCCGATAAACAGGTAACTGCCGGGGCAGCGTTGCAGCATCCAGGCGAAGTCTTCACTGCCCATCAGCGTGCGGGTGTTGCCGTCCACCGCGTCGGCGCCGAGCAAGGCAATGCCGACCTGGCGAGCGAACTCGGTTTCTTCGGCGTGGTTGACCAGCACCGGGTAGGCCGGGCGGTGTTCGACCTGCACCGTGCAGCCGAAGCTCGCGGCCTGGGTCTGGATGATCGCGTTGACCCGTTCGAGCATCTGCTCGCGCACCTTGGGGTTCAGCGCGCGCAGGCTCAGGCGCAACAGCGCTTGCTGAGGAATCACGTTGGCGGCCTGCCCCGCTTGCAGCGCACCGACCGTGACCACGGCGGCTTCCTGGGTGTCGATATTGCGCGCCACCACCGTTTGCAACGCCATGACCATACTCGCCGCCGCCACCAGCGGATCCACCGTCAGATGCGGCATGGAACCGTGGCCACCGACGCCTTCCAGCGTCACCGTGAGCAAGTCCTGCGAGGCCATCATCGGCCCGACCCGCAGGCCCAGATGCCCCGCCGGCAAGCCCGGCATATTGTGCATGCCGAACAGGCCATCGCACGGAAAGCGCTCGAGCAAACCATCGGCCAGCATCGCCTCGGCGCCGCCCTGGCCTTCTTCGGCGGGTTGGAAAATCAGGTTCAAGGTGCCGTCAAATTGCCGCGTCGCCGCCAGGTAACGCGCGGCGCCGAGCAGCATGGTGGTGTGGCCGTCATGCCCGCAGGCGTGCATGCAACCAGCGTGCTGGCTGGTGTAGGCCGCGCCGGTGTTCTCGATGATGGGCAAGGCGTCCATGTCGGCGCGAATCCCCAGCGTGCGCGAGCTGCTGCCATTGCGCAGCACGCCGACCACACCGGTTTTGCCGATGCCGGTGTGCACCTCGTAGCCCCATTCTTTCAAGGACTGCGCAACGAGCGCGCTGGTGCGGTTTTCTTCAAAGCCGAGTTCGGGATGGGCATGGATATCGTGGCGCACAGCGTGCAAGTCGCTGGCGACATCGCTGAGCCAATCCAGAATGTGCTGGTGTGGGCGCATGGTGATTCTCCTCACAGGCGGGTGGTCCCGTTCTTGTTGGCGGCACATCGACAGCTAAGCGCGATGTGGGCGCGAGGACAATCAAAGGTGGTTCCACTGGGTGGAACCTGAGGCCGACACCTAATAACCCTGTGGCGAGCAAGCTTGCTTGCGCTGGGGTGCGAAGCGCGCCCAAAACGCGGGGCCCAACAACTAGAGGTTCCGTTCTCAGAAAGCAGAGGCCGCGCGAACGGGCACTATTTTTTCAGCCACAACCACAGCCCATAGAAGACGCCAAGCGGAATGGCAAAAACGAAATAAAACATCCATAGCAGTGTGTGACCACCATTCGATGCGGCGGTCTGTAGGGGATGTGTCGCCCAAAATTCTTTTCCAGTAAAACGAAAGACAACGTTTTCGACTGCACGCCTGGCCAGCGGGAACAACAGCGCATTAACCCCGCAGATCAAAATATAGATCGCGGCCTTTTCGCTTGATTTGAAACCGTAGACGCTCATGCAAAAAATAAACAACGCAATAACGAAGCTTTTTAAATAATAGTTTTTCTCCAGGCCCATTCGCGTTCTTATCATCCTGAAGTATTTTTCGGCCTTGCGCCCCAGCGTCATAAGTCTCCTTTTATGCCTGTTAACAGCCGACGTGTGTGGGGTCGGCCGCGGGCAAGGTTACTACAGGGGCGCGCGCTGGAAACACAGCACCCGGCAAGTTTCAAGGCAACAACCGACACTTCTGCCGCTGCGCATAACCCTGTGGCGAGCAAGCTTGCTTGCGCTGGGGTGCGAAGCGCCCCCAAAAAGCCGGTGACTGCTGCGCAGTCAAACGGGACGGTACGGCGATCCGACAAGCTCCCTCGCCACACAACGCAGATTGCGGACAGCTATTGGCCACCGGTTGCGACGGCGCGTGCATAGGGTTAACCTCGCCTCCGTCGCTGCTCATCAGCGACCGGGCGTGGAATCCCGAGAAAAGAAGCTCTTTTTGGTTGTACCAAAGGAGCAAGCATATGCCGTACGAAATACCCTCAGCCGAAACCCTCGGCGCCGCCACCTTCGCAGACTGCGGAGAAAACAAAAGCCACCTGAAACTGTTCCGCGTCAACGCCGGGGTTCCGCTCGTAGAAGCCCTCGAACACGCATCCCATGTGCTCTATTACGCAAAAATGCTCTCCCTTGAAGCTGCCATGGACCCCAAGGCAGAGAAGTTCGAGTTCGCCTCGCATTACCTGGGGGAAATGGGCAAGGCGATCATCGATGACCTGTTGCTGGCCTTGCAGCCTGGCAGCCCAACCCCGCAGTAAGTCGTCCGCGCCCGGTGCAGTGCATCGGGCGCCTGTCCGGACTGCCTCATTTCCCAAGATCAGCACAAATCCATGTGGGAGCTGGCTTGCCTGCGATGGTGGC
>NZ_VBVZ01000433.1 GCF_005863185.1 Pseudomonas edaphica | reverse complement strand
GGATGACGCCACGTCCCTGGCGCTCAGCAGCGGGTTGCTCAAGTCGGTGCGCGACAATTGCAGCTTGGCCACTTCCAGCGGCAAGCCGGCTTCGTCTGCGAGCAATTTAGCGAATTCATCCGGGTGCTTCACGGCCCAATCACGCGCCTTCTCATAGGCCCCGAGGACCTTGGTGATGGTCTGCGGGTGCTGTTTGGCGTATTGCTCGGTGACGCTGATTACGCCGTAGCTGTTGAAGTCTTTATTGCGATACAGCAAGCGCGAACCGGCCTGGATTTCACTCGCGGCCATGTGTGGATCAAGGCCGGCCCAGGCGTCTACGTCGCCTTTCTCCAAGGCGGTGCGGCCGTCCGGATGCTGCAAATGCACCAACTCCACATCATCCTTTTTCAGCCCGGCCAGTTGCAGGCTGCGCAGGGTGAACAGGTACGGGTCGGTGCCTTTGGTGGCGGCGATTTTTTTGCCTTTGAGGTCTGTGACGGTTTTGAGCGGCGAGTCTTTGCGCACCACCAGTGCGGTCCATTCAGCACGACTGTAGACGTACACCGATTTGATCGGGCTGCCATTGGCGCGGCTCAACACCGCCGACAAGCTGGCAGACGAGGCAAAGTCGACGCCGCCACTGTTGAGGTATTCCAGCGAGCGGTTGCTGCCCTGGCTCAGCACCCAGCCGACCTTGGTGTGGGGAAGCGCCTGTTCGAGCCAGCCAAAATGCTTGAGCACCAGGCTCACGGGCGAATAGTAGGCGTAATCGAGGTTGACCTGGGCGGGGTCGGTTTCGGCGGCAAAGGCCTGGGGTTGCAGGCACAGGGCGAGGGCGCAGGCACTCAATAAAGCAAAGGGTTTCATGGAACAGCTCCAGACAAGGCGTTGAGAGAAGGCTTTTCTTATATTCAGAAAATTGAAACGGCATGTTCCATCATGCTTTAAAGGAATATGCAGTCTCTGTGCCACCTTGTGCGCAGCGTCTTTACGCGGGTTTCTATGGGGGCGGCTGTGGCGGGAGAGGGCAAAGTGTTGAATGGCTGTTGGCAGGCGAACACCTCATATATATCTGTATCGTATAAATAAAGACTTATATATTCCTTTTAATGTTGGTGCCGATAACGCATTTTGAGGGCCTGCGCATTCGTGCGGATTGACCCAACAGCCAAAAGGAAAGCCGACATGACCATTAAAGCGATCAACGTGCGCAACCAGTTCAAGGGCGTGATCAAGGAAATTTTGCTGGGGGAAGTGGTGTCCGAAATTGATGTGCAAACCGCGTCCGGCATCGTCACATCAGTGATCACCACCCGCTCGGTGCGTGACCTGGAATTGAAAGTGGGCAGTGAAGTGATTGCCTTTGTGAAGTCGACTGAAGTGTCGATTGCCAAGCTGTAAATGTGTTCGCAAGTGTGGGAGCTGGGGTGCCTGTGATGGGGGGCTTTTGGCGGGGTACATATCCGTTGTTGCGGTAACGGCTGCCTATGGTTCAGCTCTTACAGCGGGTCACTTTTGCAAGGACCGGAATGCCGGCCCAGTCAAAAGTAACCAAAAAGTCCTCGCCCCAACACTCGGTGCCTCGCTATGGCTCGGCATGCCCGCAATCCGCCAGTGATTTGGGGGGGCGATTTCAGATCAAGATCAAAAGCACAGATCAAAAGACCGCTGACTTCGTCATCGAAAAGGATGTAAGGGCCACTGCAACAGCAAAGCCATACTCGGACTAATGTGGGAGCTGGCTTGTCGAATCGTCGCACCGCTGCGATGCCATCAACTCTGTGTACCTGACACACCGAGGTGTCTGCATCGCAGGCAAGCCAGCTCCCACATTAACCAGCTCCCACATTGATGTGTGGGAGCCTGCTCAATGCATCAGTTGATGCGCGGCCCACCACCGCCCGGCGGGTGCGGCTGCGGTTTGTCCGGTGGCGCATCGCTGGGCAGGTTCTTTGGCGGTGTGTTTGGGTCTTCGTAGTGCTTGTGCAAATCCCCATCCAGCCGATTGCTCGAGGAGCCACCTTTGCTCGGCGTCTCCTCAAAGTGCTGCCATTCCGATTGCTGGAAGCGAAAGATGCTGTCATCGGTCGGCGTGTCGCGGCCGTGATAGTGGTGGATTTCGTAGTGGGCGTACTCGACCTTTTCCGCCCAGTCGTTTTGCAATAAACCGTCGTTGGCCAAGCCGCGATACCAATCGTTTTCCGCGTTGGTGGCCTTCTGCTTTTTGTTGTGGTCGACAAAGTAGCCGATGATCCCGCCCACCACCGCCAGCACCACGCCGACCAGAAACAGCGGCCCGGTCAATGCCGCTGCGGTGCCTGCGCCAAACAGTGCCGCCGCCCCGAGGACCCCGGCCGAGGCACCGAACGCGCCCCCGGCTACTTGCAGGCCACCGGCGGCCTGAGCCAGCGGGTCTTTGCTGTCGACGCCGCTCTTGATCGCCAAGGCGCCGAGCACGATATCGGCAAACCCTCCGACGATGTCCGTGGCCGGGCCGAGCACCTTGATCACGGAACCGGCGATTTTCGCAGACTTGGACGCGCCCAACTTGGCCGCACCGGCGGCAGCCAGGCCGTCGTCCAGGTGCGTGGCCAGGCCATCGGTGGCTTGCTTGACCGCCGTATCGCCTTCGCCAAACAACTTGCCGATGCCGTCGTACTGACTGTCAGGCACCGCATCCAGCGCCGCGGAGATTTCCTTGCTGACCTTGGCGTCGATCTCGCCGCCGGGGCCAAAATCCAGCATTTTGCCGGTCACGCCTTCCTTGCCCCAGATTTCCGGCAAGGTTTTGTCCAGGCCCAGGAAGTCCACCAGGCCGCCCTTGCCCAGGGTCTCGCCGATCTTGTCACCCAGGCGCACGAAGTGGCTGGAGCCACCGGCAAAACTCAGGAAGTCCTTGGCGATGCTCATGCGCTGCGCCGGGGTTTCGCCGAGTTTGCCGCCTTTGCCCACCAGTTGGTAAATCGCTGAAAACAGCGTCACACCCGCGCCAAGGGAGCCCAGGATGCCTTTGCTGTTAAGGGTGTTGAACACCTCACCGAGCATGCCGCGATCCGCTACCGCAATATAGGGTTTGCTCAGGGCCTTTTTGACGTCGGCTTCGCTGATGGTGCCGCTGTTCTTGTAGACCTCGCCGAGTTCTTCCAGGGCCTTGGTGACACCGGCCGATTTCTCCTTGCCTTGCAGCCCCTCGTTGAGGAACTTCTCCAGGGTTTCCTGGGTGCGGCGCGGCAGGTCGAGCAGGTTGCCCTTGAGCACGCCCTTGAGCAGGCCGAACAAGTCTTTGGTCGCCAGCTCCTTGTTGTCGTCGGAGATTTTGCTCGGGTCCGAGAGGATCGCATTAAGGTCGGTGGTCAAGCCGTCGGCCTGGATATTTTGCGCGGCCTTGCTGGCGGCTTCGGGGTCGAACAGCGACAGCGAGGTGAGGGTGTCACTCAAGTCCTTTTGTGCGTCGCTGGACTTGCCCTGGTTTTGCAGGTCTTTGAGGTACAGCACGTAGTCGGGGTTGGCGGTGAGATCGAGCAGCTTCTGCTTGACCTCATCCTTGTTGGGCAACTTGTTGAGCGCGTCGTCCATTTTCGACTTGTAGTCAGCCTGGATGGTCGGGTCATTGAACAGCTCGCCGATCTGCTTTTGCACGGCCTTGCCGTCGATGATGTCGTGCATGTCGGCCGAGCTCAGCTCGGTTTGCTTGTCATCCGACTCGCGCCAGGTGGTGTTGAACGGGCGTTTGGCTTCTTCATAGCCGGTGATGCCATGGCCATTCTGGTACGCGGCCTGGGCTTCCAGGGCGCGCACCAGCTTGGCCCGTGGGTCATCCTTGGGGATCGAGCCGTCCTTGACGCCGGCGCGGTAGGTGTCGATCAGTTGGGTGGTGGCCAACTCACTGACGCTCATGGTCGGCGACTTGTCGTCCTTGGGGTCCGAATGCACGCCGGTGTCCATGTTCAACACATCCAGGTCACCAGCCTTGGGCAGGTTGTGCTTGGCGCGGGTGTCGTCGATGGAACTGGCGCTGAAGGCTTCCCATTTGGCCAGCACGTCATCATAGAGCTGTGGGCTCAGTTCCTTGGAGACGATGACCTTGCCTTCGCTGGTTTCATAGCGGATCAGGCCGTCGCCCAGTTCATCGGGAGAGCCGAAGGTGATGTCGGTGTTTTTCAGGAAGTCATTCGGCCCGGCCAGCTTATAGCCGGCGTCTTCACTGGTGTGGATCTTGGCCCAGGTGTCGTTGGCCGTGGCCACGCTTTTGAACAGCTCGGGGCTGACGTCGGCAGACACCACCACCTTGGTGCCGTCCTGCAATTCGTAGGTGAGGACGCTGTCTTTCTGGTCGTTGTTCCAGCTGAAGTTCTTGTAGTCGTTGAGCCCGGGCACGGGCGTGTTGGCGTCGGCCAGTGCTGCACCGTTGTTCAGTTCGCCTTCAATCACGGCTTTTTTGCCGGGGTCGGAGTACACCGTGTTAAGGCCCGCCAGGTAGTCGAACAACTTGGGGTTGTCTTCACGGGCGACGACGACTTTTTCGCCGTTGCTTTCGTAGCGGATCAGCCCGGGACCCACTTCGTCAACCGGGCCTACCGCAGTGCCGCCGTAGGGTGGCCATACTTCGTTGTCGGTGGCGCGACGGTAACCGGCATCTTCACTGCTGGAGAGGCCGGAGAAACTTTCATAAGCTTCCTTGGCCTTTTGGAAAGCCTCGGGGTTGTCACGCTGGCTGATCACGAACTTGCTGCCGTCCTGGGTCTCGTAGCGGATCACGCCAGGGCCGGTTTCATCGGGCGGGCCGAGGGCTTTGTAATCGGCCAATGCACCCGGCGCTGTGCCCTCGGCGCCCAGGCTCTGATAACCGGCGTTCTGGCTGGCGACCACGCCAGAGAGCGACTTGAAGTCCTGGCTGACCTGCTTGAACAGCTCCGGGCTGTCGTGCTCGCTGACGATGATCTTCTTGCCGTCCTGGGTTTCATAACGAATCAACCCAGGACCCACTTCATCGGGCGGGCCGATGGCCTTGTAGTCGGCCAGGGCAGCAGGCGGCGTGGCGTCTTTGGCCGCGAGTTCATAACCGTCTTTTTTGCTCGCATCGAGCCCCGATGGCGACTTGTCATGGGGTTCGACTTTTTTATGGGCGCTGTTCTTGAGCAGCACAGCAAATGCTTCGCCCGATGTTGATAGAGTGCGCGGAAGGCTTTTGGGCTCGGACGAGCGATCAAGCGGCTGGGTCGACATGCCATGGAACTCCTGCTGTTGCCGGTGGGACGGGTCGGCAAAAACAGTAACAGCAGGGGTTCGGCACTCGTTGCGAAACGTTGTGAAATGCGTTTTAGCGGTGACGCAGTGCACGTTCCATGCGCTGCAAACCCTCTTCGAGCATCGATCGTGGG